>JAILAN010000128.1 GCA_024681595.1 Lachnospiraceae bacterium | reverse complement strand
ACTTGGTGCCCTCCCAGGTCATTTTTCAATCACTCAACAGCTGAATATGCGAGAATCCACACAAGAAAAGTGACCCGGAGGCATGTTCGAGGCTCCCCAGGTCATTTTTTGTTGCAACTTCTGCCGCTCCTTCCGCTGCTCCTCTCGGCCGGCGGGGTGGTTTTGTGACCTGGGTGCTACTTGGTGCCCTCCCAGGTCATTTTGGGAATCACCCGACAGCTGTATTTGCGAGAATCTACACAAGAAAAATGACCAGGAGGCATGTTCGAGGCTCCCCAGGTCATTTTTTAATCACTCAACAGCTGTATCTCTGCGATATGCTCTTACCGTCAGCACTGCAAATACCAGTGCGAACACTCCGACGAATGCCTCTGTAAGAAAAATCGAACCAGTAGTCTGGGAGATCATTACAACAACGCCATCCATCAGTGCATGTAGCAATACTGCAAGCAGACATAATACAAACTTTTTGTCCTTAACCGCACGATACACAAGGTATGAAGCACAGATATGGAACGTTATTGCGAATACACGCTCCAAAGCGCTCACGAGCGCCAGTGGCGGAGCCGTAAGCCACAGAGTAGACACCTGGTCAAACACCTGTTGCTGCATATCGGGTGTCAATCCTTCTATAAGCTGATTGCCCTGACCTGAATTTATCATAAATGACATGACAATATTGCTGATCGATATAGAGCCCATCATTATTATGCTCTCAATGCCGCCATGTCCCATTCCGAACATGATCGATTCTTTCTTATCAAGATCCTTCTTCATGATGAATCTCATAGTAATATACCGGCCAAGTTCTTCAAACGTACCGGCAGCCAACCCTCCGTATATTGCATAGAACGGAAGGGCTGTAAAAGCATCCTGCCCCATGGCGGAAATGACAACCCTATGAAGGATCGATTCAAGTATCAGTGCAAATACTATAAATGTGCCTGCACCGAATAATGAAGAAGTGAATTTGGCTCCGGTCTTTTTTCTCCATAATAACACCAGTATTATGGGGAGAATGATACATATGAACATGCTGATAAACAGAAATACAACCATTGTCCCGGGTACTCTGTATTGTGAAAGATCCATACTCTCGCTCCTTGTCCTACTTAAATTTAACGGCCGTACCGAACGCTATTATCTCGGCAGCCGAAGCCATTACTGATGATGATCCGTATCTGACACCCACTATAGCATCTGCGCCGAGTGCCTCAGCCTCATCAACCATTCTCTTGGTTGCGATCTGCCGGGCTTCGTTCAACATCTCAGTATAGCCGACGATCTCTCCACCGACTATGGTCTTAAGACCTGCCATCAGATCTCTTCCGACGTTCTTAGAGTTAACTATTGTTCCTTTTACTATTCCCAATACTTCAAAATCCTGTCCGGGAATTGTTTCAATACTTACGAGCTTCATACGCTTCTCCTTTTCTGATCTCTGCGATCCTTTGAATCAGTGCTGTAACTGTTGCTATTATCATTATTACCGGAATGACCAGAAACAATATCAATACCGGTATTGGAATCGAGTCATTGGCCGCGCCGACGATCACCGCTATAATCATCAGCAGCATAAATGCAATAAAGCATGCTGCAGCAATAACAGCACCTGTCATGCTCTTTTTGCTCACATCGCTTTTGGACAGATCCATAAATACTGCGCCTCCTTTTTCAAGCTGCTTTAGTTCATCGAGGTATAAGGAAGGATCGATCTTATTGAAATCAGTAACTTCGAGGCTCATCTTTTCGCATAGCCCCATCATCATTTCGGTGTTATCACGCTGATCGGCAAGCTTCTTTGACTGCGTCTCCATACATTCCTTAAATGTAACCGAACCGCACTCCAGTTTCTTGATTTCTTCGATTGGAACATCAATCTTTCTTAAGAGCTTGATCTTCAAAAGACAGTCGACATCCGTCAGTGAATAATCCCTGTAACCGTTCTCAGGATTCCTATCCGGATTTAACAGTCCCTGCTCTTCGTAAAACCGTATGTTCTTTTTTGTGATACCCACCAGTTCTTCAACCTGATTGATCTTCATAGTGCCTCTTTTTCTACCGAATGGCCTTTCGATACCCGGAATATAGACCTTCCATAAGGTGGAAGGTCAAGTGTTTTTTCATATTTTTCTAATATTTTATCAAAAAAAGCCATGCAATGCATGACTTTTCGTTGTTATGTAAACCTTTTTGTATTCTTATATATGTTATCCCGGGATCTCAAGCAGATTGTCCGGTTGTCAGATGGCAGCCATTTTATATGGACGAATATCGGATATCTCACGTCCAAGTTCGGCTTTCAGTTGTCTGATATCAATATCATTTTGAATATCCAAAAAATATTTAGCGGATAAGGATCCTCATCCTCACTGAAATCTAAGTTTTTCATGTAAATCGTGATACCGAACACGTTGCGAAACGCTGAAAACCAACACTTGGACAGGTGTTCGTATACCTTCCGTTTAGTGGACCAGGTGGGAGTCGAACCCACGTCCAAAAACCAATTCCCTCTCCTTCTACTATCGTAGTTCGCCGTTATTGATTCCCTTCATCCGGCCGGAGGTGAACGCCCTGCCGGCGAAGGTAGCTTCATGATACGCCCTTATACGCAAAGCTTAGTATAAGTCGTTTCCTGCAAGGATGATGCCCGAATCCCTAAGTGCAGGTGCAAAGGGGCGGACAGCTGCGATTACGCAGCGAAAGCTAATTTTCTAGAATCAGCGTTTATATTTAGGTTTGCCATTTAACGCATTGCATGCGGATAGCTTCTAAAGCTGCATGATCCCTGTCGAAACCTTGACTGGCCCAAATCAACTAATAAACCTGTAAAATTGTCAATGTGCTGAATTTCTCTCTGCCTTTTATATCGGCATTTCTTCGGAATATGTTCATCCGCGAAGGGACATCTTAAAGTCTTTTTCGACTTCGCGGCGCATATCTTTTTTGCGGAGATCCTGGCGCTTGTCATAGAGTTTTTTACCCTTGGCAAGTCCTATCTCTATTTTAGCATAGCCGTCCTTGAAATACACCTGGAGCGGCATGATAGTATAGCCCTCTTCACTCGATGCTCCGAGGAGTTTCCTGATCTCACTGCGGTGCATGAGGAGCTTTCTCGTCCTTAAAGGATCTTTGTTAAAAATATTACCCATTTCATATGGTGAAATGTTCATTCCAAAGATGTATGCTTCTCCGTTTTCAATCCTGACATAGGCTTCCTTGATGCTGCATTTGCCCATGCGAAGTGATTTGACCTCAGTACCGTGAAGCACGAGGCCTGCTTCAAACTTTTCCTCTATGAAATAATCGTGATACGCCTTTTTGTTATTGGCGACCAGCTTCATTCCCTCTTTGCTCATGTATGTTAGTCCTTATCACTGATCATTATAATACCGTATCAGGTAATCATGTAATGAACTTATAGTTTAATCATAGACAAAATCAAAGTCAACCGTCTTACCGCTCATATCGACATAATCAACGACTATCTTAACCTTCTGGCCAAGTTTGTAAGTCATGCCGGTATGCTCGCCGACCATCTCATAGGTATCTTCTTTATAGTAATAGTAATCACCCATCAGTTTGGACACATGCACCATACCCTCAACGGTATTTGGCAGTTCCACATATATACCCCAGGCAGTTATGCCGGAGATGACACCCTCAAATTCCTCACCTATATGGTCGAGCATGTATTCGGCTTTTTTAAGCTTGTCAACTTCTCTCTCTGCTTCATCTGCTCTGCGTTCCAGAGCGGAAGTTTCCTTGGCAACCATAGGGAGGATACCGTTATAATGCTCGATCTTTCTCTCATTCATGCGGCCGTGAAGGTGCTCCTTGATGATCCTGTGTATCTGAAGATCAGGATATCTCCTTATCGGAGAGGTGAAATGACAGTAAAAATTGCAGGCCAGACCGAAGTGTCCGAGGCATGATGTACTGTACTCAGCTCGCTGCATACTCCGTAGCGTCAGGCGTGAGATCAGCGCTTCCTCAGGAGTGCATTCTATCCGATTCAATAATTTCTGTATCTCTTTGGGATGGATGTCACCCTCAGATCCCCTTATCTTGATCGAGTAGCCGAAATTGTTGATAAATGTAGCCAGTTTCAGTATCTTATCAGGTGAAGGGGTTCCATGTACTCTGTATACAAACGGACTTTCCAGATAGTAAAAATGCTCGGCTACGGTCTCGTTCGCCATCAACATGAAGTCTTCGATGATCTTTTGTGAAACGCCCCTTTCATAGGGCATGATCTTAACCGGCTTGCCATGTTTGTTAAGAACTATCTTAGTCTCCGGTATGTCAAAATCTATTGACCCCCTCTTTAGCCTGTTCTTTCTGATTATCACGGACAGATCGCGCATCATCTCAAACATAGCAACGCAATCTGCATATCGCTTTTTCAGTTCCTCATCATCTTCTTCGAGTATCCTGTTAACATCGGAGTAGTTCATCCTCTCGTTGACGTTTATCACAGTCTCCGTGATCTCATGATCGATGACCTGACCATTTTCATCTATATCCATGAGGCATGACAAAGCGAGACGGTCTTCGCCCATATTAAGGGAGCACATCCCGTTAGAGAGTACATGCGGAAGCATGGGAATGACCCTGTCGACGAGATACACGCTTGTCCCGCGCTTTAAGGCTTCTTTATCAAGCGCGGAGCTTTCCTGGACATAATTTGACACATCCGCGATATGAACGCCCAGATGATAGACTCCGTTTTCATGGCTTAAAGAGATGGCATCATCCAGGTCCTTGGCATCCTCGCCGTCTATCGTAACGGTCAGCAGATCTCTTAAATCTCTGCGTGTTTGATAATCATTCTCATTTAATGGATTAGCCACACGGCTGGCCTGGTTAAGCACCTTTTCCGGGAATTCGACCGGCAGGTCAAAGCCCTTGATAATGGAAATGATGTCAACTCCCGGATCGTTCTCATGACCTATTATCTCAGTGATCTCTCCCTCCGGTTTCTGGCGTCCATTACCATAGTTCGTGATATGACATACGACCTTATGACCGTTAACGGCACCCATGGACTTTTCACCGGATACAAAAATATCTGTTCCTATCTTCTGATTGTCAGGTACTACGAATCCAAACCCTTTGCCTTTATCAAAGGTGCCGACTACATCTGTGATACCGTGCATCACTACAGCATCAACATGACCCTCGGCGCGGTTATCGCCACTTTTTTCCTTAGTGATATGGATACTGACCGTATCCATATGAAAAGCGCCTCCGGTATGCCCTTCGGGGATAAAGATATCATTCTCCTGGCCCTCAATTTCCACAAAGCCGAAGCCTCTGGCGTTGGAGATAAAAGTTCCAGTATATTTAATTGGTTCTTTTTTTCTGTTTACTGTTTTCATCTTATAATCGAGTAGGGGCCCTACTCGTATCCGCGTTGGCGTCAAATGTGTGTAAACACACGCATAACGGCCGTATCGCGAAAAAAAACATCCTGCCCGAAAGCAGGATGTCAGTTAATTGATAACTAGAAAATGGGGAGATTAAGTACTATCGAAAGAACCATGAACAGTATTGCGAGCCATTTCGTTATCTTAACGAGTTTGCCCTCCATGGATCTTCCCTTGTTCTTGCCCCAGTAGGTTTCAGCAGCTCCGGATATCGCACCGAGTCCCTGCTGCTTGCCTTCCTGCATGAGCACCAGCGCTGTAAGCGCCAGGCATATTATAATAAATACTATCTGTATGATCACTTTTACCATATGTTTCTCCGTTCCGGCTGGTATAGCGCCATCACATTACCGGTCCATATAATTACCCGAAGCGCAAGTGATAGCATAGCATAACATCCCCAAAGTGTCAAGTTTTACGGGATGAGTGCGTTATAATTGTCGACTGCCGTCATGAATGCGGCGAGCTGATCGGGATTAAGTGTGCTTAAATCGATTCCATTCATGGCAGCCATTGTCTCGGCATCAAGCTTCTTGGGAGCTCCCGAAGCATCCGTAGGTACCTCAGGTATTATCTCAACAAGTACACCGTCTGCACCTGCCATATACTGCTTCTTGTTGGCGGTAACTTCCTTGCCGATAGCCATAGAACCATCAGGTTCAAAATAATAAGGAACGCCGTCGATCTCCTGATATCCGGTTGCAACGGTTCCGTCGCTTAATGCATAGAACATCTGTCCGTTATATGCAAACCATGTTGTAGACATTGCACCGTTCATCAGCGGATCAAAGTACTTCATTCCCTTGCCGTAATCTATAAAGCCATACTGCATCGCTCCGGAAGGATCGAAGTAGAACGTAAAGTTATCGATCTGTGTGGCACCAATCGCAGCTTTACCATCGGAAGTGCTAAGATAATACATCTTGCCGTCAGCATCTGCATGCCAGCCCTTTACCATATATCCGTACGGATCAAACAGATACTTGGAATTCTCGTGAATGACCCATCCGATCTGCATTTTGTAATCCTTGTAATATCTCTTGCTGCCGTTATGGTCGAGGAATCCGTCCTTGATGATCAGCTTGCTGTAATCCTTGTACTGATAATCCAGATCAACGTTGCCGTTTATGCCGGATACAGAGCCCTTTGACGAATACTGCCAGAATGAGCATGAGGAATAATCGAGCGAATCGCCGAACTGCGCCAACCATTTATCCCAGGGTGTAGCTCCTATCTTGCTCTGGAAAAAGTTCTTATATGAATAGACCATGGGATAATATCCCGCAGCGTCAACTATAATGCAGAATGAATTGATGATGTTGTTGATCTCGGCAACAGACAGATCCTTGTGACACTTGTCTTCTATATCAAAAACGACAGGCATCTGAACCTGATAGGCTGCGAGCCATTGAGTAACGAGTACCGCTTCCATGGCAGCCTGCTCGGCATTTGTAGCATATGAATAGATATATACACCAGTCTTTATTCCGTTAGCCTGAGCACTACGCATATTATAGTCAAAGGTCGGATCAAGTCCGGAATATGTGCTTCCAACCCTGATAAATGCGAATTTGACACCGGATCTGGCAACTGCGCCCCAGTCTATCGCTCCCTGGTATTTCGAAACATCGATACCCTTGGCAATATTTCCCGATGATGTGATCGCATTGGAGTTAACGCCGGGTGTCAGTGTCAGCACGGCTAATGCCAGCATAACAGCGGTGAACTTCCTGATCATTGACTTAAAACTCATAAAAAATGCTTTTCCCTTCTTACATTGATTAGTACATGAAAAATTGTTATACTAGTCGAGGATGACAAATCCCACTAGGAGTTAGTATGCCTAATTTTTGGAATAAAATCAAGTCAATATTTGGCAAGTCAGAATTATTAACGTTGGATGACTTCCTTATTATATGTATTCTGACGGTTGCTTTTACTTTTCTGGTCTTTTTTAAACTCGGTAATTCCTATGCACCTGTAACTTCCTATAAAACAGATGATGTAAACCGTGATATCGTTATTGACTTCGGAGATTATATTACAGTTGAAAAGCTCCATGTTTTTCTTGGTAATTATGATAGCCGCAAATTCTCCATGTCCACATTTAATGAGGTTACCGGACAGTGGGAAATAATCAACTCAGATGTTAACGTGGGATCCGTTTTCCAGTGGAATGATGTAGATATCTACTATACCCTCCGTTATCTTGGACTGGTTTCCACAGATGATAAAGGTGTATTTAATGAATTCGTATTTACGGGCCCTGAGGGAATAGTCACTCCGGTAAATACAGCCGACTATCCCGAACTTTTTGATGAGCAGGATATGTATCCCAAAACCGAGCATTCCACCTATATGGACGGGACCATGTTCGATGAGATCTATTATGCACGTACCGGTTATGAGTTTAACACTCATCAGCCCGCATATGAGACAACTCATCCTCAGCTGGGCAAATGCCTCATTGCGCTCGGCATGAAGATATTCGGCACCAACCCCTTTGGATGGAGGATCATGGTGGCACTGTTCGGGATATTCTTTATCCCTCTGATGTACATCTTTGCAAAGGTACTGTTCAAGGACACTTTCATAGCAGCCTGTGTCGGCGTATTCATCACTTTTGACTGTATGCACTTTACATTAAGCAGGATCTGCACGATCGATATCTTTGTAGCCTTCTTTATAATACTGATGTATTACTATATGTACAGATACATCGAAGCAGACTGCGAATACCGCAAAACCGGCTCATGGAAAAAGGATAGTTTTCCTCCTAAACATGTATATATACTGCTGGCAATGTCAGGTATCGCCATGGGTCTTGCTATATCCACTAAGTTGACCGGTGTTTACGCCGGAGTCGGTCTCGCTGTTATCTTCATTATCCACCTAATTAAATACTGGCCGCAGAAACAGGCTAAAAAGATGTTCTGGTTCTGCGTGCTGTTTTTTATAGCGATACCGCTCGTTCTTTATACTCTGCCATATATACCGGTTGTCGAAGCCGGGGCACTAACCGGCAGCACGGATAAAACTATTTCCTTTGAAAACGGTTTTTACCTCGGATACGGTTATTCCGGCCTGATCGCCAGGACCATCAGAAATACCGTTTATCTGATCAACTATCACCGGAATCTGGTTGCCACACATCCCTTCCAGTCATCTGCCCAGTCATGGCCCTTTATCTACAGGTCGCTGTTGGCTGCAAATGACCTCGTTAAGACCAACGTATCAGGTGATACCACCGTTTACATACGTTCAGCTGTCAGCTACATCGGAAATCCCGTCATATGGTGGTCTTCGATCCCCTGTGTTATCTATACGTTCTATAACTGGATCATAAAAAAAGATAAACTCGCTGGATTCCTCGCCATAGCATATGTTGCACAGTATATCCCCTGGTTCGGGGTTAACAGGTGTATCTTCATATACCATTATCTCCCGGCAATGCTCTTTGCCATGTTCATGATGGGTTATACCATACAGCATATTATTAAATGGAATGAAAAAAGCAAGAAATACATATACGGATTCCTTGCTTTGGCAATAATCATGTTCTTTATATTCTATCCTGTGATATCAGGTATTCCGACATCCGAGAGCTGGGGAAATTCCCTGGAGTGGTTTGATACCTGGGCTCTGGTCTGATCATACCTGGGTCTGGCTTGATACCTGCGCTCTGGTCTGGTCATACCGTGGCTCTGGCCTGATCCGCCGGGTTTGCCTCCCGGTTTTAGTTCAGATCATCTCTGTATCAGGTTCTTCCGAAGGCTCATCAAAGAGTTCCTCAAAATCATCATCTTCGTACTCTTCGGTTTCATCAGCAGTTACTAAACTGTTTGTATCGTCAGTCTCGTTAATATCATTGATTTCTTCGGGCAGTTCCTCGGAACTGTCCGTTATTATTTCCGTTATTGTGTTTTCACTGACCAGCTTATAAAGGTCATACCCTATTGCCGTGATAAGTGCAAGCTGTATTATCGCTACATATTTTAGATCCATCACCCTGAATGCAATCAGGTATGGCATTGATATGCATATTGAAACAAACATCAGCCCCACCGTCACCGGTATTTTCTTCGGTCTTAGCATGCAGTATATAATGGCTATAAGATCGATCAAGAATCCGTATCTGTCATGCATGTGAGGTAACGTATAAAGCGTGACGGCTACGGTAAACAGTGCCAGGGTGATCGTCAGATCGTTTGTCAGCTCTATCTTTTTAGTATAGATATAATAGGCTATAAAACCAAGCAAAATAACCGTCAGGAACATACCCGCGCCACTGACCTCGTCCATATGATGGTTGGAATCTATGGTTTCATCAACCAGGGCATAGATATTAGGGTATTCCAGCGTTCCCCACGGGTAGAAATTTGACTGATCAAAATATATCAGCATCAGATCCTTAAGCGGTCTTCCAAATAACCATGCAGGTAGCTGAAAAACAAAGAATATCACAGGAATATAAAGAATATCCCTTAGTCTGATCGTCTTTTTCTTAAGGTACATGATTACAAAGAACGGCAGGATAAACACCGTCTGAAGCTTAAATGTAAAGGCAAATGCAAGGAATATGAACGTCCACTTGCTGTTATCTTTATAGAAGAAATACAATGCCCATAGTATAAATGAAGTATAGATAATGTCGCACTGGCACCAGTATGCACTGTCCAATACCACAATAGGGCAAAGAAGCAGAACGCTCATGCCGAAAATGCCTTTACGAACATTACCTGTAAGCTCATAAACTATCGCAAATATTGCAAATGAAGCTACATAATCGAAGAATACAGATATGAACTTAAGTGCATAAAGAGAATTATCGAATCCGGAGACCATGCACATCAGATACATATATGAAGATGAATAGTTCGATATCTCCGTGCCGAGGGAGGCAAATCCTCCCAACGCCTTTATCTGGTCCATCCATAGTTTCAAAAATCCCCAGTAATCAGCTGATTCTATAGGGAACAGCTTCCACCTGACCATAAATGCAAGTACAAAAAGGCACAACATAAAAATCAAATCGACCATTTTAAAAACGATCGATTTGACCTTTATTTCATAATTCAAAAAAATATCAAGTTTTCTTTCACTGCCCATTTTCCAGAGAATCCTTGTATCTTATAGTTTTTGCACTCGTAGCATACTTTTCCATCCAGTTATGTCCCGGTGCCTCAAGGAATGTGATGATATTAGATTCCTTACCATTATACAGTTCAACTACTATGGTGTTATAGGTCTGATCCCTGAATTCATAGTTATACACGATATAAAGTCCGGGACGCCCGTCTATCATTATCTTATCATACTGAGTAACATTGATGCTGATATCCATTCCATAGGTTTCAGAGAACTCGGAATCTATCGTATTCTTATACTCTTCTTTGGTAAACTGAGTGATATCTTCACTGGAATCATATATGATCTGGTTTATCGAGGACAGATCCTTTTTATCCTTGGGAATGTACTCGCCCTCGTTATCTGAGGGAACAAAACCCTTGGGAAGTTCACATATTATCTCCGATCCTCCGAAAGAGATCTCTTCATTATTATATTCTTCCACAATTTTATCGGATTGGACTTCTCTGACAGTATCAGAATCAGCAGCGGTATTATCCACTGCTGATCCTGTGTTATCTGTTTGAGAAGTATCCTGAGTGTTGCTGTTGCTGCTTCCGCACCCGCATAAAACCACTGCGAGTACGAGAGCGAGGCAGACAATCTTCTTTTTCATCTGAATACTCCTGATTCTTTATTTGGTTTTCTTCAAACCGATTATTCCGGCTCCTGCTGCTCCGATCGAAGCTGCAAGTCCTGCCAGGTAAGCAAACAGTGCGAGGCTGTCGCCTGTTGCCGGTGCCCTTCTCTTACCAAGAACGGCCTTATCCATACCACGTCTAGCTCCAAGAACGCTGCTCGGTGCTCTCTGAGCTCCAAGAACCTGTCCGGGTGTAGGAGTAGGCTGAGGTGTCTCTCTGGGTGTCGGAGGAGGTGTTTCACCAGGTGTCGGAGGAGGTGTTTCACCAGGCGTAGGAGTAGGCTCTTCTACAGGTGTAGGAGTAGGAGTCTCATCCGGCGTAGGCGTAGGAGTCTCATCCGGTGTAGGAGTAGGTGTCTCATCCGGTGTAGGAGTAGGTGTCTCACTAGGCGTTGCCGTAGGTGTACTTGTAGGAGTACTTGTCGGCGTGCTAGTAGGCGTGCTGGTCGGAGTACTTGTAGGTGTTGATGTAGGCGTACTCGTCGGCGTGCTTGTAGGTGTCGACGTAGGTGTACTTGTAGGAGTACTTGTCGGTGTGCTTGTAGGTGTCGACGTAGGTGTGCTTGTAGGCGTACTCGTCGGCGTGCTTGTAGGTGTCGACGTAGGTGTACTTGTAGGTGTACTTGTCGGTGTGCTTGTAGGTGTCGACGTAGGTGTGCTCGTAGGAGTACTTGTCGGCGTACTAGTAGGCGTGCTGGTCGGAGTACTTGTAGGTGTTGATGTAGGCGTACTCGTCGGCGTGCTGGTCGGAGTACTTGTAGGTGTTGATGTAGGCGTACTCGTCGGTGTGCTGGTCGGAGTACTTGTAGGTGTTGATGTAGGTGTACTTGTCGGCGTGCTTGTAGGTGTCGACGTAGGCGTACTTGTAGGAGTACTTGTCGGCGTACTCGTCGGCGTGCTGGTCGGAGTACTTGTAGGTGTTGATGTAGGCGTACTCGTCGGCGTGCTTGTAGGTGTCGACGTAGGTGTACTTGTAGGAGTACTTGTCGGTGTGCTTGTAGGTGTCGACGTAG
>JAILAN010000117.1 GCA_024681595.1 Lachnospiraceae bacterium | reverse complement strand
GGAACTCCCGCCTTGCGGCAAGCCTCTTCGTCCATATGCGTATCCCCTATGTACACCGGATTCTTCAGATCAAATTTCTCTTTGATAAGCTTGATATTATCCGCCTTTAATAATCCCGTATCTCCCGGACACAGATGATCTTTGAAATACTTTTCAAATCCGGTCTTGCGATAGAACAGCTCAACATATCCGGCCTGACAGTTGCTTACAACAAACAAGGGTATCTGCTTTGACAGTTCGGACAGTGTGCTTTCAAGGTCCGGATACAGTGCGCCCGGCTCTCGTTCCAGAAATTCATGTTCATAAGAAAAGCAAAGCGGTTTAAACTTCTGTCTCGTTTCCTCTGATTCATTCGGCATTATCGCATAGATGATATCGTCCATAGGTAATCCGAACAGCCCTTTAAGATCGTCCGCAGTTATATGGACTCCATCTATATGGCTGTCTTGTATTGCCTTATTCCACGCTTTCTGAACAACACCCGTTGAATCCCATAGCGTTCCGTCCACATCAAATATCATTCCGTCTATTTTATTCATTTTTCCATTCCTTAATTCTTTTCTATTCTGGCAGCCGCATACGATCGCACACGGCCTGTATCGCTGTCAGATCAGCAGAGTGCCGAGTTTTTCTACCGACTCGGCAATAAGATCGGCACCTGCTTCTTCAAGTTCTTCCAGGCTTCCGTATCCGAACAGAACTCCTACTGAAGGCAGTCCGCATTTTTTCGCGCCTATGATATCATGCATCCTGTCTCCAACCATTACGATCTTTGATCTATCCGTTTCCCTTATATTCAAAAGAGCATAATCTATCACTTCGTCCTTGGCGGTACGCTTTTCATCCATAGTGGCACAGGCACAAAAATCAAAGTATTTATGTAGGCCAAAGTGCTTAAGTATTTCTACGGAGAAGTCATGAGGTTTAGATGTTGCCAAGACGACTGTCTTTCCGGCTTCCTTAAGTGATCGAAGCAGTTCCGGGATCCCGGCATAAACCTCGTTTTCAAAAAGTCCCTTTACGGAAAAATACTCCCTGTAATAAGTGACCGCCTTTTCACAATCTTCTTTTGAAAAGCCGTAATATCGGCCAAAAGACTCCATTAGCGGTGGCCCGATGAATTTATAAAGCTTCGTCCTGTCGTTTTCTTCGATATCGAATTTACGAAGGGCATGCATGACGGAATTGGTGATCCCTATACCCGGATCCGTCAACGTCCCATCAAGGTCAAAAAGAACTGTCGTATATTCACTCATGTCAAATATAATATCATAGGGTCAGAAAGGAAAAAAGTCTGTTGCAGTCAAAAACTCCGATGCATTATAAGCATCGGAGTCATAAAAGATTCTTTATTTGTGTAGACGGGTCAGATAAACAGACTTGTCTTTCTGCGTTCCTCATCCTCCATCTGACGTCTCTGCATCAGGATCGATACATCATTAAGAGTCTGCTGTCTCCTGAGCTTCTGAATGTAATCACCATACTCCGTATCTCCCATACGGCTCTGTGAAGCGACCGTATTATACGAAACGGAATTGTTTGTGTTGATAGCAGCATCAAATCCGTTGCTCTGTGCACCCATGGAAGCTCTGCTCTTGCTGATCGTAGCAATTGCATCATCCAGTGCCTTAAGATCAAATTTGCCGGTTACGTCAAAATCAGCTATTCCGAGTGCTTCGATCGTGGCATTGGGTGTTTCAAATGAACGACTCGTTCCGTTGGCATCAGATGCCATCTTAAACACCTTGCCTTCTTCGTTATCAAGAAGCGGTACTCCGTTATAATCCGTGCGCTTTGCAATCTCTGCGATACCCTGCTTTAATCCGTCGATCTCCTGCTGGATATATGACCTGTCTTCATCTGTCAGCAGTCCGTTTGATGCCTGAACAGCCAGTTCCCTCATTCTCTGCAGCTGATCGGTTATCTGCTCGGTAGCTCCGTCAGCTATGTTTAAAGCATTCTTGCCGGACTGAAGATTCTCCGTTCCCTGATCAGTTCCGCGTACCTGGCGCTCCTGTTTCTGTAAAACAGCCAGTTCACTGGCTCCCTGGGCGGCTGTCTGGATCTTTTTGCCACTTGAAAGTGCCGAATATAAATAATTTGGGGAATTTATCCCTATACCGTTAACTCCGCTCATATAAACCCTCCTGTCGTATGTGCTTACAAAAGGTGATTTGGATTAATTATATCACACTTTATTGTCTTTTGTCATGGATGCGCCTATAATTTATTCATCTATGTTTTTCACCTATGAGACTGCCCTGCCCGATGATGTCGGATATGGGCTCTTTGACAAAACACATATAACGATAATTCTTCTATGCATTCTCATGGTAGCAATGCTCGTTATCCTGTATGTAAAAAGTGCCCCTGCTTTCAAGGGCACTATACTAAGGATTATCGGAAGCACTCCACCGGTTTTGATACTTCTTCGAATTCTTTATGTTGTCTGCTGCGGAGAATCCGTCAAATATGAGCTTCCTTTGCATCTTTGCTCACTTGCAGGTATCCTTTGCTTTATTCACATTTTTTATAAAGGATTTACAGGACAGGTCCTTTATGCTCTTTGCTTACCCGGTGCGATCCTTGCGATACTTTTCCCAAACGGGAATAACTACCCTGCGTTTCATTTCATAACCATCGAAAGCTACCTTTTTCATTCGCTCATCATAGCTTATGTAATCATGCAGCTTACAGACAGAACGATCACCCCGCGCTTTAAAGATTCGTATAAGAGCATATTATTCCTGGTTGTTACCGTTCCAACCGTATATTTCCTTAACAGAGTTCTCGGAACCAATTATATGTTCCTGATGGGGCCTTCTGCAGGATCACCTCTGTCAGGAATCTATCATTCGCTTGGATATGCAGGATATATGGCTGTGTTCGGTCTCCTCACCGTTGCTGTAATCTTTTTCAGCAATATGGTCGGTCAAACGGCTCATAAAGTTTTCAGCCATTACACTTCTGTCTGATCCATCCGGATATCGTATCCAGCAACAGTCCCATGTTTCCAACCTGGCAATGATGGTCGGCGCTCTCTTTGCTGGTAAACAGTCTGCCCGTAACGCTTTTGGCGTTTACCAGAGCATCCAGCTGTTCCTTATAAAAAACCGTATAGATATCTCCGGCTCCTGCAAGGACCAGCACATCCTGCGTGATCATCTTCGATATTTCCCTGGTATTGTACTTCTTAATATGATTGAAATATTCGAAGGGTGTATGTATATTTTCATATATTGCATATCCCTGCAGAAGAAGCCATCTGGAAAAATATTTCTGATCCAGTTTTCTGTTAATGGACCTCCACAAAATGTTTTTGGGATGATGGGTCAGATAATCAAAAAGTTTTCCGGCCTTACCCATCTTATTCAGTATCGCGCCGTAAAAATCATAGATCAGGTCATACATTACGAGTCTTGCTATCCTCTTATCGTATGCAGCAGCCCGTGTGGCCAGATATCCTCCCAGTGAAATTCCTATGAGCGTAACATTATCCAGTTTAAAATGATCAAGAACTGCTCCGGTACAGTTCTCCCACTCAGGGATCATCCTGACATCATGGTGCATCAGCACCTCTCCCTGTCCGGGCCCTTCAAAAAAGTATACATTGAAGTGTCTCTCCATGAAGTAAGGTACCATCATAAGGAAATCCTGGCAGATGCTGTCATAGCCTCCATGGATCACGATCGTATCCACCGCATCTTCACACGTCGAATAATATACAGGCAGTTCGTAGCTCTCATATGGAATCCTGACAAACTTAAGTTCCGGGTATGCCTCAAAAAAATATGCATTAAAAAGATTCACACACTTATCATACAATACATGCTTAAGACTTTGACCCTCAGCATTCTTCTCGCCGCTTAAGGTATAAAACTGAGCCGCACGATAGCAGATCGCTGCCTTTAGGGCATTACCCGCTTTTTCTTCTTTCTGGCCGAGCTCGGTAAATAGCGATATCCACTTTTCAAAACCGTCTATAGATCTGCCGATGCCCATCAGCTCTTCTTTGTCGAAAACACCATAGGTAAAAAATCTGTTAAGTTGAAAATTCAGCCCTTCATCCTCGTGAAATCTGTAATAACCTACAGGAAAAGTTACTTTTGTCATGATCGCACCTCCATAAACCGAATATCGTTCTGTTAATTCTAAAATATCACTCATCCGATCGTATGTCAAGAATAAAAGGAACGATATTCTGTTTATTCTTCAGAAAAAAAGAAGACCGGAAATTCCGGTCTTCTTCGGTAATGCTACATATTGTTTGTATGTCAGATGTTAAACATCTTAACATTTTCACGAAGTTCCTGAGCTACATTCTTTAAGTTCTCAGCCTGCTCAACAACATTTACCATGTTGCCGTCCAGCATAGACAGAGAAGCACTCGTCTGCTGAGTAGATGCCGCATTTTGCTCAGATACGGATGAAAGCGATTCAACAGATTCCATGATGGAATTCTTGTTGCCTTCAAGGGTTTCAACAAGTCCGACGATCCTGTTGTTTCCTTCCTCAGTCTGATGAAGCATATCGAGCATCTTTTCAAATGAATTGCTCATGCTGTTAAGAGCTTCTGCCTCATCTTCCGTAGCCTTTTTGATAGCATCGGTAAGTGTCTTATTCTGGTCTGACAGATCGGTGATCTGCTTGAGCATTCCTGATATCTCATTTGCTGCATCATTGGATTCTTCAGCCAGGTCCTTGATGTTATCGGCAACAACGGCAAATCCGCGTCCTGCTTCTCCTGCGCGGGCTGCCTCGATAGATGCATTAAGTGCCAGCAGGTTGGTCTGGTTGGCGATCGAGATAATGAGATCAGCTGCCTGGCTGATCTTAGCAACTACAGCAGCAGTCTCGCTGACTGATTCAGAAACCTGATTGGCCTTTTGCTGTGTATTCTGTCCTGAAGTAACCAGATCTCCAAGTTCCTTCTGTACCCGGATCGATTCATCCATAACGTTTCGTCCGTTTTCGAGGTTGGAGTTAGCAGCATCAAGAACGTCTTCAACCGCATTTCCGATATCCTGGGTTATTCCTGCAGCGCTCTGAACGTCAGTAGCCATCGCGGTTGCACCATTGGCCAGATCTGATACTGCCTGGCTGATATCCGCTGTGGCATTCTGGCTGTCAGATATTCTGTCCTTGGCAGTGTTGGCACCGTCATCAACATTCTGTGCACTAAGTATGATCTTCTTTAGAGCTTCATGAAGATTATGCCTCATATTCTCGGAAGCCTGGGCGATTCCTCTGAATTCCTTTATGGGCGATTCAACTTCCAGATGCGTTACAAAGTCGCCGTCTGACATGTTGTTGATACCGCTCTCAACTCTCTTGACACCGTCTGAAAGTGATTTTGCAGTCGCCAGAACGAGTAAATATATCAGGGCGATCACAACAGCAAAAATGATACTCAACGTAACTATCTTGCTCTTGATCTCTTTTTTGGCAATTGCTTCCTCTTCCTCTGCCCATTTTTCAACTACATCCGTCATACCTGATATAGAATCACGGGTTACTTCAAAGTCTTCATTAAAGGCGGTAATATCACCTTCCTGAGTGGTAAAATCATATACATTAAGCCAGGCATTGTAGTTGGTGTTAAATTCTTCCGAATAGTCTTTGTATGTTTTTCCTTCGATGGATATTCCGGTATACAGAGAGGGTATCGTCTTGGCTATATCGTTAGCTCCGTTAACTCTCTCTATGGTCTGGTCGAGATTTTCCTGATATGTAGCCTCTCTGGCTGCATACAACTGAGTCATGATCTCCTCGGGAAGGCTTCCGTTAGACTGTGTAACGCTCAGATACTGCTGTGCAGCATTCATAGCCTGATAGTAATCACGGTCGGCATTGACCAGCTTGTTATTGATCTGATAAAGCGTGTCATAATACAGGCCTTCGGCATCGTTGTATGTACTGTTCATTTCTTTTCCAAGCATTACTATCGAAATGATCAGACATATTACAGCCGGAAGAACCAGCATCTGCAGCGCTATCATAAATGACAGATTTGCTTTTGCGAATAATTTTTTCATAGGCTATCTCCTTATCTGTTGATGTGGTAGATATAAGTGTAGAGTATACTAATAATACTATGTTTTAACAGTTATTGTAAATGGTTTTATCTTCAGTGGTCATCATTATTTTTCTGTGGTAAAGTAATCGATAAGTACGAAAAAGAAACTGGCAGAAAGGAAACATATATGTTTTACGTACCTGACGGGACAGATAAATGCGGTTTTTATGAATGTTCATCCTGCAACAACCGTTTTCTTGATATCAGGATCGCACCGTCGCTGGTCTGTCCTTATTGCGGAGAAGAAGTAAATATGGAGATCGGCCCGGATGAAGAAATGCCCAAAGCATCTGAAGATGCCAAACTGATCGAGATGCTCGAAGGCGATGATGTGGAAAAATACGATACATTGTTAAGCCTAGCCGTTACCGGTGGCGACTATTCCTGGATATAGAAAAGCATTTAAAAAAGCCTCTATGAAGCGATATTCATAGAGGTTTTTTCAAGAGGTGCCAGTCGGATTTGAACCAACGATCAGGGAGTTGCAGTCCCACGCCTTACCACTTGGCTATGGCACCATATTCATTTATATAGCTCCCCGAGTAGGGCTCGAACCTACAACCCTTCGGTTAACAGCCGAATGCTCTACCATTGAGCTATCGAGGAATAACGAGCAATGCGATCCGGGAAAAATGAAGCCGCGGGGAGCTTGCTCACCGGCGGTTGATTTTTATCGGATCATACTGCGAGAACAAACTCACGAGGTGATCTTTGATCACCGAGGGAGGAATTCTCGCTGCATTGCGAGATATCTGTAAGGAATTCTCGCTGCATTACGAGTTTCAAGGTACCCTTTAAGTACCCTCAAAACCGAACACATATGATCAGACATTTGCTTGGATAAGCTTTCGGTCTATTAGTATTCATCAGCTGAACATGTTACCATGCTTACACCTTGAACCTATCTACC
>JAILAN010000110.1 GCA_024681595.1 Lachnospiraceae bacterium | reverse complement strand
AAAGTATGAGCCTTATTGGAAAAAGGTTATTCAAATCAGAGCAGATGTGTAAAGGAGGGAAATGATATGACAAGAGAAGACAGAGAACTTATTGAGGCAAGGGATGAATGCGTAAGGCTGGGACTCTTGAAAAAGCAGGGGAAGAACTTAAACGGAGTAGATACTTACGTGAAGACCGAGAAGGGCGAGAGGGTATTCAAAGAGCTGCTGGAAGATGCAAAGAGAGGGATAACATATGATCAGTGAGAAAATGTATGCGAATCACCGGGCTCAGAATTACCTAATGGCCGAAAAGAAAAGACACAAGGATGAAAAATATCATAACAATGCGAGGCAATACAAAGAGATTGCAAGCCGGAACTGTTATGCGGCCACCCGGCAGCAGGCCAATAAAGAGGAAGCATAAACCAGGATAAGGGGATTGATATGGCAAAGAAAGCTGATAAGCAAAACGAAGCACTGAAAATACTTACAGAGATAAGAAAGATAAACAATCTTATTGAGGTCCTGCAGGAACAGATCAATGAGATACATACCACACTGACGAATGCAACCATAAAACCTAAGGAGATAAATGTACAGACATCTCCTCCTAAGGATCCGATGTCCGACATGGTAGTTCAAGTAGTCGAGTATGAAAAAGAGATACAGGAATATCAGAACCAGTTAGTGAAAAAGAAGAGTGATGCGCTGAAGGTAATAAAACAGATGGAGTTCGATAACCAGACAATCTTGCTCTTGCGATATTTCAGAGGCTACACATATGAGGAGCTTGGGAATTATTTCAGGTATTCTCAGGCTCAGACATGGAGACTATTGGACAAAGCTAAAGAGGAATTTATTGCGATTTATAACATGAATAAAAATGAAGTAGAATGAAGTGACAAACATAATATATAATGTATCCAGGTAAAACGATGAAAGAAAATCCATTGACGTAAAAAAAGGTACCCCGGGGTAGACTCCTCGCGGGTACCTTTTTACATACAGGGGGATGGGGTATCTATGGCAAACAGATCCTCCCGGTGGAGACGGGTCCGGGGTATGGCATACGAGAGGGACAGGAAGGCTAAGGCACCATGTTGGTGGTGTGGCCAGGAGATCAATTACTTTGTTCCGCCATCATCAACGCCTGATTCTTGGGAAGGCGATCACAAGATACCTGTTTCACGTCAACCTGAACTTGAACTTGATTTGATGAATGTTGCACCAAGTCATAAGCGGTGCAATCGTGCTCGCGGCGATGGAACGAATGGAGAGAACACGATCGGAATGAGATCGAGGATATGGTGAACGGGTTCAAGGGTAGGGCGGTTAAAATCTTAAAAAACTTGCCCGGCGGCCAGAGACACCGCCCGCAGTGATTTCTCCCCCCGAGCATTCTGAATGAAAAATACATGGCCAGAATAGCTTGACGAAGCGAAAGCCGGTTAGCCTTGCCGGTTGTCTGGCCATAACCCCCTAAGGCACACTATAAGGCGGTGAGAAGATGGCAAAGAGAATAAGCAGAGAAGAAAAGTTATGTACCGGAGATAGCAAAAGTCAGTTACAAACCCTCGCCAATGCGCTTGTGGCAATGCAGGACAAGATCGAGCAGCAGATTACGTTCTTCAAAAGTATGCCATTGAGCCAGGAAGTCGAGACAAACAGCGGTGATACTGTATTGAAAGCTAATCCGGAGATACAGGAGTTCAGAGCGATCGTCAGAGATTACACAGCAAACCTCAGTGCATTTCAGAAAATGGTATCTGAAAATACACAGCCTACTCAGATATCAGAAATGGCCGAGCTTAGGAAGAAATTTAAGATCGCGAAGTAATGGAAAAAGGTATAACCAACCCAAGGATATTTACTCCGCCACTAAGAGAACTGACAGAAGAAACGTCGTTAGGATATGCATGTATAGATTATGCAGAGATAATCCTCAAAAAAGAGTTATATCCTTGGCAAAAATTCGCACTGATCCATTCACTTGAGATCGTAGGCAGTCTCGAAAGTGAGTGGAGGTTCAGATTCAGGACAGTATTGTTCTTAATATCAAGACAAAACGGCAAAACGGTGTTATCCGAAGTGATAGCATCGTTTTTTCTTAATCTGCTTGGCGCTGAATCGGTATTTGGTACCAGCCTGTCGCTGGAAAAAGCCGAAGAGGTTTGGGAAGCGGTGGTTCGAGATCAGGAAGATACACCTGACCTTAAAAGAGATATCGAACGGGTATCAAGAACGAATGGCCATAAGAGCCTGATGCTTGTAGAGGGCAGAAGATACAAAGTTGGAGCTCCAACCAGAAGGGCCGGACGTGGAGATTCCAATGACCTGGTGATGATCGATGAGATACGTGAACATAGGGACTGGGAAACATGGTCAGCAGCTACAGCTTCAACCGTCGCAAAGCCTAATGCGATGGTGCTTTGCTTTTCTAATGCCGGAGACCCTGATTCTGTTGTTTTGAGACAGCTCAGAAGTCAGGCGATAGCAAAGATAGACGGCACTGATTCGAATGATTTCGGCGGAGAGGTTGATTCCGACACATTGGGATTGTTTGAATGGTCTGCTCCCGATGGAGCAAAGACAGATGATCCTGAAGCACTTGCTCAGGCAAACCCTTCGCTGGGATATGGAAAACTAACAATGAGGGCTCTTCTTTCGATCAGAGGAACCTCGCCGGAGAACAAATTCAGGTCAGAGTGTATGTGCCAACAAGTAGAGACAATACTTCCGTCACCGTTTCCGGATGGTGCATGGGATGGTGGGATAGATACAGAGTCATTTATAGCAGCTGAGTCGGAGCTGTTCTACGGAATTGATATGTCTGCAGACAGGCGGTGGACATCCATCGGAGTATGCGGCCGGAGAGAAGACGGCAATATGCATATTGAGGTTGTTGCAAGGCGTGTCGGCTGCGATTGGGCTGAGGAATGGTTCAGGACCAGAGCGGCAAGAGGCCCGATGAACATTTGCTTCCAGGAACGCGGCGCTCCGGTATCCGGACTCGCGGAACAGTTATGTACTATCCCAAATATAAACAGGGTAGCGATAGCAGGACCTGATCTAAGTAATGGATGGGGAAGGTTTTGGGATGCAATAGCGGTCAGCGCTCCGGAGGAACACAGGGGCGGACTTAAGATCTTTCATCTGCCGCAGCCGGTAATGGATGCACCGGCAAAAACAATGCAGCTTCGGAACCTGGGTGGCGGCGTGGAGCTTCCCGATCGCACCAAATCCCCTGATGATATAGCACCTTTGTATTGCTGCATAATGGCATTCATTGGAGCAACGAAGACAAGCAAAGAAAAGAAAATCTATCAGTCAGCTTATGCAAGCGGTTCAAGCCTTGCATTTGTATGAGGTAAAAGAAAATGGCAATAGTGCAGAGAATTTTGAAACATTTATTGGTCAATCCGAGCTATAAATACAGGATTGAGCTTTCACCAGAAGCATATCCGTATGTAGATGGGTTATCTCCGAAAGAATTATATGCGTCGCAGGCCAATCTTTATACCGTAGTAGGCTTTTTGGCAGAATCGATCGCACAGTTGCCACTCAAAGTATATACGCGCAAGGGCGAAAACAACAGAGAACGTGATCGCGATTCGGATGTCGCCAAATTGTTATGGCTTCCGAACGGGGATCAGACAGCATATGAGCTGTGGAATGCTCTTATGATCGAGTTTTTGCTTTATGGTACCGCAATATTGTGGCACCTTCCGGATCCATATTCGGAATCGGGGCACCAACTGAGACTCCTTCCGAGAGAATGGATAACCGACTCGGAAGCTGCAAGCGCATATGCCCTTGAAAGCGTGACTGTAACAGCAAGAGGCGGAGCGCCTTCCGTAAAGATCCCGAGAAGTGACTTTATCCAGTTCAAGATGTATTCACCGGGACAGCCCGGAAGTTATCAGAGTCCTGTATCAGCTTTAAGACAGATCCTTGTTGAACAGATACAGGCGGATAAATTCAGGACGCAGATATGGAGGTCGAGCGGCCGCTTTAATGCCTATATAACAAGACCAAAAGATGTACAGCCCTGGGATGACGAGACGAAAAAGCGATGGGTTGAAGCCTTCCGGGAAGGTTGGGGATCGGATGGAGGATCTGCAGGAAAGATGCCTTTGCTGGAAGACGGTATGGAAATCAAACCATATCAGTTTAACAGCAAGGATGCCCAGTATACCGAGACAAAACAGCTGAGCCGTGAAGATGTCGCGGCAGCTTATCATGTTAATCCTTCACTTATATGGCATACGACCACACAGACATATGCCAGCGCGAAGGATAATGCAAGAGCTCTGTATGCTGACTGTCTGGGTCCCACAATACAGATGCTGCAGCAGAGGATAAACAGTTTCTTACTCCCGATGATCGGAGCTGAACCCGGTACCTATGTGATATTTGATCTTCAGGAGAAACTCAAAGGCTCATTCGAGGAGCGCGCTTCCATTCTGCAGTCTGCCGTAGGCGGTCCTTACATGACCAGGAATGAAGCAAGGGCTGACAGCAACCTTCCGCCTATCGAAGGAGGCGACGAGCTTATCGTGCCGCTTAATGTCAATAACGGAATCGACAATCCGGAAGTCGAGCAGATAGAGGATACACCAAAACATATTCGGTATATTTCTCGAAAATCGGATGAGATTAAATTCAAAGCCCAAGCGGATGAGGCAGAGAATGAGGCCGTGACGGATGTGATCTCAAAGTTTATTAAGCGTCAAGCGAAAAGCATCCTGCCCAAGATCGGAGCTGGTGGCAAATGGTGGAACGAAGAGAGATGGAATGCTGAACTTACCGAGGATCTTCTTCCTGTAACACAGAGCATTTCTGATGCACATGGAGAAGATACGGCCAAGAAGTTGAAAACCGAATATGATACCGAACGCACTGAGAATTACATAAAGACTCTTACCGAAGGCCGCGCCAAAGCGATAAACATAGCAACAAAACGAAAGCTGGATGAAGCTCTTAAGGAAGATAATCCGGAAGAAGCCCTTGACCATGTGTTTGAGAAACGCGAGAAGTCAGATGCAAGCGTTCTCGGAAAATCAATCGCCCTTACAGTCGCCTGCTGGGCGCTGGGAGAAGCAAACAGACAGGCAAAAGAGCAGGGATCCAAAGCGGAAGTTTATAAGCAGTGGGTTACTGGGGAAAACCCGAGAGAAGACCACGCATTGATGGATGGCGAGACCGTAAAGATTGACGAATCGTTTTCGAACGGAGCCGACTGGCCCGGGGATGATGTACTCGGTCCGGAGGGGACGTGCGGTTGTAATTGTACTACACAGGTAATCATAAGGAGGTAGAAATGGATAAGTTATACAAATCATTTGAATTAAAGACAGTCGGAGATAACGGCAAGGTAGAAGGTTATGCTTCGACATGGACCACAAGGCCCGATAGCTATGGCGACATCGTAATCAAGGGAGCATTCGAGGAGACCCTTAAAAAGAGAGCTGCAACGGGGCATCCGTTCCCTTTGTGCTATGGCCATGACCTTAACCAGATCATAGGCAAGGTAGACAAGATCGAAGAGGATGATACAGGGCTGAAGATCGAAGCATTGTTCTTAAGTTCTGCACTTGCCCAGGAAAAGAGGGAGCTTGTTAAAGAAGGGATCGTATGGCAGTTCTCATTTGCATACGAAATACTCGGAAGAGAAATGCCAACAGATGAAGAACGGGCTGCAGGTATTATGCAGAAGCTTACAAAACTTGAATTATACGAGATCAGTCTCGTACCCGTGCCGGCAAATCAGACAGCAATAGTCACTGACATTAAGGGAGCCAGTGATATTGAAGCTAAGGCCGGTAAACGCAACAGCGCAAAGGATGCTGATGCGATCAGACAGGCTATAACACTTCTACAGGGAGTGCTTGGCGAAATAGAAGAGTCAGATGACGATGACGGAGAGGACAATTCAAAGGCCAACGAGGCATCGGAGGAGCTCAAGAAAAGCAATCCGGCAAAGGAATCACTACTCGAATACATCAACAATTTTAAGGAGGACAAATCATGACAAAGTATGAAGAACTTGCTGAGAAGAAAGCTGCTCTTGAAGCACTCGTGCCCGAGATAGAGGCAGATAGCGAGGAAGCCCTTACCAAAGGTGCTGAACTCAAGGCAGAAATCGAGAAACTTGAAGCGGAGATCGAGATAGCCGAGAAAAAGGCGAGTCTGCTTGGCTTCGTAGGAACAAAAGAGGAGGATATGAAGATGAACGAGGCAAAGGCCAAGAAGAATATTGGTGAGAACTTTGTTGAGGTGGTTAAGTCAAAGGGAGCCGGCAAGAAGTTCAACATTATAGCGCCTGAGTATGTTAAGGCTGCTACAGATATACAGGTTACACCTGCAGCAACCGGAGTAGATGCTTATGCTACTACTTTCGATCGCAATGTGGTAGAGGCTCCGCGTATCGCCCTGGTAATACGTGACCTTTTCGCAGCTGAGACCATTAGTGGATCCACGCTGGCATTCCTTAAGGAAGGTGCTATACAGGGTGCGCCTGCGGCAACAGCAGAAGCTGCCAAGAAGCCTCAGGTACATTTCGCAGATCCTGAGCTTGTAACGGTTACACTTGGTAAGATCGCTTGCTTCATCAAGGAGTCAGACGAGTATATCCATGATTATCCGTTCCTGGCATCAGCAATCAACGGAAGGCTTCTCTATCAGCTGGGACTCGTAGAGCAGAATACCCTCGTGAGCACACTTCTGGGTACTTCCGGTATTCAGACAGACAGCACATCATGGACTGCTCAGAGCGAAGCTATCGATATAGCAGACCTTATCCTGGATGCAGCAATGGATGTACAGGATCAGTCAGGCTTTGCAGCCGATGGTATCGTTATCAATCCTGCTACATGGTACCAGCTCAGGGTTGCAAAGAAGGAAGACGGCTCATATTACGGCGGCGGATTCTTCGGCGCACAGAATATCCCGAACCTTTGGGGCATCCCTGTATGCATAACCACAGCAGTAACAGCCGGACAGATAATCGTAGGCGCATTCAAGCCTTGCGGTTCTGTAGTAACCAGCGGTGGAGTTACCGTTGAAGCTACCAATACGGATCAGGATGATTTCGTTAAGAATCTCATGACGATTCGCGCAGAGGAGAGACTGGCACTTGCTGTACGTCGCCCTGCAGGATTCAAGCTCCTTACAAAGGCTTCATGATAAACCTGATTGAGCTGATATATAGGGGCGGGCATAGACCCGCCCCTGTTAAGGAGGATCAAAATGTTAAAAAAATACATTATCAACGGCAAAGAATGGCAGTTTGAGGAAGGAAAGCAGCCGGAGGGTGCAGTCGAAGCTACCAATACACGTAAGCCAGTTGCACCGGTGCAAAAGGCGGTTGAGGAAGTGGAGAATAAAGCAATAACGGCTCCCAAGAATAAAGCTGTGAAAGGAAATAGAAAATGAGCTATCTGACAAACTGGGGCTATACATTGACGGACGCTGAGTCCTTAGCGGATATCATTTCCGCTGAAGAATTTAATACTATGACGGCAGGCAGATATTCCGGTGATGTAAGAATACCCTCAGGGATAGCATCAGCTTCACTTGCATTAAGGAATTTTTGCGGATGGCATCTATCGGAATCATTTGCATGCAAGATATCATGGACAGTAACCAACAGGGGCATAATCAGGCACGGCCCCGATGTTACCATACAGCTTCCAACGAGGTTCTTGACAGCGATCAATTCGATAAGCATTGCCGGTGAAGAATTCACAGACTTTTCGTTCCAGGTCAACGGATTGCTGACACTGTATGATGTTCCGAGGTTTAATCGCAGAGATGTGATCGAGGTTGAATATACAGCCGGTATCTCTGATGCCAGCGCTATCAAAGACATGGTATCTCAGATGGTTACACTTACACTTGCAAAGTCTTATGGAGTTACATCAGAGGCAGCAGGCGGTGTATCGGTAACGTACAATTCTGCATGGACCAACGGATCATTCAGTCAGATCCTTGAGAACAACATAGCCTTGCTTGCTCCATACAGACTTGAGGGGGTGTTCTAAGATGCTTCCAACATGGTGCACACAGACTATTACAAGGATAAGGCCGGGAACAAAAACATTGAGAGGTTCGAATGTTCCTGATTGGGACAATGTGGATCCTCTTGATATAGGAGGATGCTCAGTACAGCCGGCATCGACTTCATTAAGCGAGGACGGGCGAATACTTGGTATCACAGACGGATGGACAGCATATCTGCCGTCGGGTGCGGATGTTAGAGCCGGAGACAGAATACGGTTCGATGGGAATTTGTATGAGATAAACGGCGAACCAAGGGTTTGGCAGTCGCCGACAGGACACAACAACCATACTATGCTTAATCTGAGGAGATTTGCAGGATGAGTGAAGTAAAAATTGAATTTAATTCAGCCGGCTTCAGGGAGATTCTTATGAGCGAAGGTGTTCGCAATGTAGTCGGTGAAGCAACCGATAGAATCGCATCCAGGGCAAATGGTAATCTGACAGACAGCAGCTCCGAAGGATATGAGGGGACCGTAATGGAATCACCTCGTATGTCCGGATATGGCAATGGTGGCCGATGGGTTGGATTTGTCAGGGCATCAGATTATAAAGCAATGGCAGACGAAGCCGAAAACAAGAGCTTGTCAAGGGCGGTGAGTGGATGAAGATAGAACGATTTATCGATATCGAGGATGAGATCAGGCGGATCCTGGCTCCGTATATGACAGCATATGTGAGGCCGCTTCCCAAGGACTTTATAGTACCATCGATCCTAATTACATGGGTTGGAGGTACCGAAAATGAGAAGATTGACACTTTTGATGTGACGATCGACTCAAGGGCCGAAGATGAAGACACCGCACAGCTCAATCTCAGGAATGCGATCGGGGTCATCGAGGCAGTTACCAAAACTCAGACGACAGCTCTTCGATATGTAACAATCAATACTCTTGGCTCATGGGGACATGACCCTGTAAGGCAAGATTTGGCAATGTGTACGGCCCGATTGAGGGTAACGGCACATAAAGAAATCACAGAAATCACGGAGGTATAAAAAATGAGTGATGTAAAACTTGGTATAGGTCTTGCAAGTGGTATGTTCTTCCATGCACCTGATGGAACCGCACTCCCTGATTATCCCACGGATATAGTAGGAGATAATGGTGACGGTACCACTACAGACAAATTTGATGCTTCTGCGGGGCAGGATACTTTTGCTTTATCAGAAACTCCCAGCGAAGTCATTTCAATGACAGTGAACGGCACACCGGTTGCCAAGACAGATTATTCTGTTGAGGATTCCTCACTGTCCTATTCAGGCACTGCGCTCGCTGCTGATGATAAGGTTGAAATCATGTACTATGTCAGCGCATGGCGTAGAGTAGGTGATGTAGCAAAAGAAGGTGTGGTCGTCAATATGGATAAGAC
>JAILAN010000083.1 GCA_024681595.1 Lachnospiraceae bacterium | reverse complement strand
AATGCTCTTCAAAGATGATCGTTCCGGTAGAGTTGTCTATAACAGTATATTTTGAACTGTTAAGAGTCATCATCAGGTCGGAAACGTCATCTATATCGTTCCCGTCAACCGGCGTTATCGAAAAGCTCCTGCTATGCTGCCTGAAATCAACTATCCCCGATAACGTATATTCCCTGGCTGCAAACCATGTGATCATTATCACAAATACTATGAATATGTTTGTCCAAAAGAGTCCCGAGAGTCGTCTGCCTACGACACGCCATCCTATCTTGCGGCTTATGGAGCTCATTTTCCTGCTCTGCGGGTTATTCTGATTTGATGACATAGCCGACCCCTCTCACTGTCTGGATCATCTTGATATCAAACACCTCATCTATCTTGGAACGAAGAAATCTGATATAAACATCCACTACATTTGTCTCGCCTACATAATCATAACCGCAGACCTTCTCGAGTAATGTATCTCTGGTCATAACGATATCCTGATTAGTGAGTAATACCTTCAGCATTATAAACTCACGGTTAGTAAGCGTTATCTCGTTTCCCTTGTATGTTACTCTGTGCTTCTTTTCATCAAGGCACAGGTCATGCCACCTGTATATGCCTTCTTCATCCGAACTCTGATCTGTCTTTTTATCAGCCATACCGTCAGATACAGGATGAAGCTTCAATGCCACACGGATCCTGGCCAGCAGTTCCTCGATCGCAAACGGTTTGGTTATATAATCGACCGCACCGGCATCAAGTCCCGCTACTTTATCCATTACTGCATCCCTTGCAGTAAGCAAAATGACCGGGGTAGGAAATTCCTTCCCCAGTCTTCGCATCACCTCAAGGCCGTTGATCTCCGGAAGCATTATATCCAGCAGGATCAGAGAGTACTCTCCGGATTCGGCCTTTTCCAGTGCGCTTCGTCCGTCGAAGGCCTTTTCCACATCATATCCTTCATGTATAAGTTCCAGTTCGATGAATCTGGCCAGCTTTTCCTCATCTTCAACTACCAGTATCTTAGCTCCCATAGATCACTCCTCGTTCATTCGTTGTTTTTGGTAAATTCTTCCTTAACGGTCGTAGCCGCATCTTCAACAGCTCTAGCTGCATTATTGACTTTCTCAAGGTCTGCCTTGCCTTCAAATCTGTAATGGCATCCGAGGAACAACGAAACGATAACTACTACCAGTGATACATGCCATGCCAGCAGAAGGATCAGAATGAATACCCACACAGGGATATTTAATACAGTCTCTTCATTTCTTTCGATTATCAGGAAGTTTTCGTTTCCTTTTTTCCAAAGTTCTTTTATCTTCTTGGTTATCCACCAGTCATTGATCGATTCCTTTTCACTCTTTTTCTTATTGTGACATTCATCGATTACTGCAGGATATTTCTTTGAAGATTCGTAATCCGTCGAATAACTCTCTGTTTTGGGTGCTTCGGTCTTGCCTTCCTTTTCAAGCATGATCATTGCATCGAGCAGATCCCCGTTGGCCTTATCAAGTGCTTCCTTGGCTTCCTCGTAGGATACGTTTGCCTTCTGTCTTAACTTTTCTACTTTTTCAAATAATTCCATTTTAGTTTCCAGCCTTTCTTTAATACGGTCCCGCTTCAGATCATTCATTATCCGAAGCAGTTCTCCGTTGCGTATGTCTGTTGTTTACAATACACAATCTATCATCCGTACTTTAAAGAATCTTTGAAGAAAAATTAAAAACACATTAAAAAGCCCTTTAAATACCCAGCTTTTCTTTTAAGAATCCTGTCAGCTCTTTTGCAGCGGCCACATGTGCCTTGGCGCCGGGATGCATATGGGCCCCGAAGGTTTCGCTGTTGGTATTCGGAAGCTGGAAGAAAAATACATTATTATCTCCCGAATCGTTCCTGTATGAATTCATGGCCTCGGTTATAGGAAGGAGAAGATCCGTTCCAAGCATCCCGTAGCACCATACTATAACGGCTTTGGGATTATTCTTCCTGACCATTTTAAGGAATGAGCTCACTGCATTTTCAAACTTCAGTATATCTTCTCTGTTATGTGTGCCGTCTTCATTTCGTCTCTGACCGTACATGAGCCCGTCATCGGGGTTAAGGATCGGGGGCATGTTAAAGGCGGATGCATCATTCGTTCCGAGGTTTATGATAACTGCATCACTTGGCCATGTTGTAAAATCATACTTCTCCTGGGTTCCCATAGCTTCATTAGCAGGCCCTGTAGCCAATCCGCATACCTTTTCGTATACCGAAGGGATATTATGTCTGACATCGTTATCCCATCCGCAATATGCTCCCCAGCCTCCCTGGGAGATTATGTGATAGTCGGCATTAAGCTCTCTGGCGATCATGGTCGCATAGTTTACAGATGCACTCATGTACATAGCCAGCCAGTCAACATCCGCTATATCACCGTATGTACCTTCTCCCGAAGTGATACTGTCTCCGATAAACTCTATTCTCCGCTCATATTTCGGAACATCCTGAAATTCACCATCGAGTCTCAGGCCCTTAACCAGAACCTTGCACTTCTCGTCTTCACTCATTGCCTGCAGTTCACGGTAAAATCTGACTCTCTTTGGTGTGGACGGTTCCATGTTCCTGAAAAGGCACAGGCTGTGTTCGCCGGCTAAGAGCATCTGTCTGCCCATAAGGGCACCGTTCAGTTCATAGGCTACCCAGGGCTCATGAAAATCATTATCTGTCTCCAGATCGATCCACAGATCAGATCCGGTGACTACTACCTCTATGCCGCTTCCGTTAAATAGAAGGGGAAGCGGATCATTCTGACGACAAAGGCGGCCGAATATGTGCATTTTCGGAATCTCCGCTATTCCATAATACTTCAATTCTGACATCTGTTCTCCTTTTTATTCCGGATACCGGCCAGCATATTTCCACACAGACGCGCTTTCGCTCTTCCTCCGGCGTAACGGTGCATAGGATCGTAAAAAACACGATCCAAACACCGACGCCTCCGTAGAGGTCTGCTTTGGAAACATGCTGGTCAGTATCCTTAAGCTATATTTCAGGATCCGGACGGATCCTCATTATATAAATAAGCCGTTTCATGTGCTCTGGAACTGACTGTTATATAGTTCAAAATAGAAGCCCTTCTTCGATAAAAGGGTTGCGTGATCGCCCTGCTCTATGATATGTCCGTTCTTCATTACGAGGATCACATCCGCATTCTGTATGGTAGACAGACGGTGTGCAACTATGAATGAGGTTCGTCCTTTCATCATTGTCGCAAAAGCATCCTGTATCTTAAGTTCTGTTCTCGTATCGATCGAAGATGTTGCTTCGTCAAGGATCAGCATCGGCGGAATACCAAGCATGATACGAGATATGCAAAGGAGCTGTCTCTGGCCCTGAGATAATCCGCCGAGGTCTTCTCCTACTACTGTATCATAACCGTCCTTGAGCCTCCTGATGAAGCTGTGAGCATGTGTAGCCTTGGCTGCTCTGATCACTTCTTCATCGCTCGCATCCATGTCTGCAATCCTGATGTTATCTCTTATAGTTCCCTTTTTAAGCCATGTGTCCTGAAGGACCATTCCATAGGATTCTCTAAGGGATTTTCTGGTAAGTGTCCTTATATCAGAGCCTTCAACGCATACGGATCCCCCGTCAACATCGTAGAATCTCATCAGAAGATTTATGATAGTAGTCTTGCCACATCCGGTCGGACCTACGATCGCCACGCGCTTTCCGGGTTCAACCGACAGATTAAGGTCCTTTATCAGTTCTATATCCTTATTGTATGAAAAATCTACGTTCTTTAATTCAACGCAGCCATTGACATCACCCAATACTGTGCTGTTTTCATCGCTTAATTCAGGTTCCTCTTCCATGACTTCAAATACTCTGGCAGCGCAGGCGATCGCATTTTGAAGTTCTGAGATCACGGATGATATTTCATTAAACGGCTTGGTGTATTGGTTGGCATATGAAAGAAAAACCGTAAGTGTTCCGACTGTTATCCCGCCCAGCAGCTCGTTCGACCCCTTGTAAAGAACGTAGAAGGATCCGGACAGAGCAACCAGAGCATAGCAGACGGCATTTACAAATCTGGTACATGGATTTGTAAGTGACGAAAAAAAGATGGCCTTTAACGATGATTCTCGGAGGCGTCCGTTGATCTCGTCAAAGCGCTCCATTACTGCCTGTTCACGTCCGAAGGCCTTGACTGCTTTTTCGTTGGAGATCATTTCTTCAATAAGTGCAGTCTGTTCTCCACGTTCCCTGCCCTGAAGTCTGAACATATCATAGGTTTTTGAGGAGATATACTTTGCAACAAATAATGACAGCGGTGTCACAATTACTACTACCAAAGTGATAACCGCATTAAGTCTTAACATGAAAAAGAGAGTTCCAATTATCGTCAGTATACCCGTAAATGCCTGGGTAAATCCCATGAGCAGACCGTCGGCAAACTGGTCGGCATCCGCTATGACTCTTGAAACTATATCCCCGTGTGAATGAGAATCAATGTATTTTAGCGGCAGTTTGTGGATCTTTCCAATAGTCCTGTTCCTTAGGTCTCTGACAGTAAGGTAGGTTATTCTGTTGTTAATAAGATTCATCACCCACTGTGACAAGCCAACAGCGATTGCGAACAGTGCAGCCAGAACAAGGTTTCTGTTTAGACCGTTAAGTTCAAAGGACATCGGTCCTTCGCCCAGATGATCTATCGCATCACCTATTTTTATAGGAACAAGCAGCGTAAATACTACCGATACCGTGGCCAGTATCAGAGAAATGAATATGAGCAGCCTGTATTTGCGAAGGCTCTGAAGCACTTTCTTTATTATTTCCCTTTGCCCGCTCCTTCCAAGAGCACTGCTGTCAGTATCGAGGTTTCCCTTAGGCACGAAGCCGCCTGTTTCAAGTGCCATCAGCCCACCTCCTTTTTAAACTGCGAGTCATATATCTCTTTATATACACTGCAGGAGGAAAGAAGTTCCTCATGTGTTCCGAAGCCTGCTGCCTCACCATCATCCAGTACGAGTATTTTATCTGCATGCTGAACTGAAGCAGTCCTTTGTGAAACTATCACTACCGTAGGATTATATGAAAGCTCTTTGATGTTTGTCCTGAGCTTAAGATCCGTAACATAGTCAAGCGCAGATGAAGCATCATCCAGAATCAGTATCCCGGGTGTCCTTACCAGCGCTCTTGCAATGGTCAGTCTCTGGCGCTGACCTCCGGAAAGATTCTTTCCTCCCGCCTCGACAATCCCGTCAAGACCTCCCTTTGCATTTATAACATCTCCGGCGACAGCAGTTTCAGCAGCAAATAACAGTTCTTCATCCGTCGCCTCTTCATTTCCCCATAACAGGTTATCCCTTATAGTTCCCGAGAACAGGGCTGCCTTTTGCATAACTACAGCTGTATCACTTCTTAAGGAATCCACATCGTACTCTTTGACATTTCTGCCGTTTATCAAAACCTCTCCGGAAGTCACATCATAAAACCTGGGAATGAGACTTATAAGAGTTGTCTTGCCGGAGCCCGTTCCTCCTATAATACCGAGCGTCTGACCGGCTTCGATACTGAAAGAAATACCACTTAACGCTTCGTCTGACCCCTCATAGTATGCCATTGAAACATTCTTAAACTCAATTGATGCTCCTGTTCCCTTTTCGAGCTTTGCAGGATCTGGGATCATCTCCATTCCTGCTTCATAATCAAATACTTCACTGATCCTGTTGGCTGATGCCAGCGCTTTGTTAATGGTTATGATAAGTCCCGCAAATTTGATCAGCTCCAGCAGTATCTGGGACATGTAATTATACAGGGCAACAACCTGGCCTGTTGTCAGTATCCCGTTATATGCCCTGTCTGATCCTGTCATAATAAGAACCGCAATAGCGAGGTTTATTATCACATATGTCAGGGGGTTCAGCAGTCCGGATATTCGTCCGGCCCTTTGCTGCATGGATGACAGTTCATCATTGCTCTTTTTAAACTCATCATACTGCCTGTCCTCATAGGCAAATGCTCTTATTACCCTGACCCCCTGAAGAGTTTCCCTGGTCAGGTTAAGAACTTCGTCCAGTTTTGACTGAACCTTTTTTAGAAGCGGAATATTAGAGGCCATGATAAAAGCCACCGTTGCAGAAAGAACAGCTATCACCGCAACAAAAATAAGAGCACTCTTAAAATCTATAAAGAATGCCATTACCATCGCTCCGGCGACGATAAATGGTGAACGTAAGAACAAGCGGAGAAACATGTTTACTCCGTTCTGAACTGTATTGACATCTGCAGTCATCCTCGTGATAAGTGTAGCTGTTCCGGCATTGTCTATGGATCGGAAATTCAGATCGAGTATATGCCTGAAAAGATCACTGCGAAGTTCCTTGGAAAAGCCCGTTGCAGCCTTTGCCGCGAAAAACTGAGCCGTGCAAGATGCGATAAGACCGACTATACCCAGTATGATCATGATCGTAAAGCATTTAACGATATGGCCGGCGTTTCCCCCGTTGCCGATGCCGTTATCTATCATTGAAGCAACAACGAGGGGTACCGTCAGTTCAAACACTGCCTCCAGCATCTTAAAAAGCGGTGCCAGCACGCTTTCTATTCTGTATTTTCTTAAATATTTCAGCAGTTTTTTCATAATCCCAATTCTATCATAAAAGGACGTTTAATTACTACATTAAACGTCCCTGAAACGACCATATCTGTCAGGCTTTCTTTATACGTGCATATCAATGATGGAAAAGTCTGATTCCGGTAAATGCCATGATCATATCGTATTTGTCGGCGCATTCGATAACGAGATCATCACGAACCGAACCACCGGGCTGGGCTATATACTTAACCCCTGATTTATAAGCTCTCTCGATATTATCTGAGAACGGGAAAAAAGCATCGGATCCACAGGTCACACCTGTGTTCTTAGCAAGCCATGATTTCTTTTTCTCAACCGTGAACACCTCAGGCTTAACTTTGAACCTCTTTTGCCATTCACCTTCACGCAATACATCCTCATACTCATCGGACATATATACATCAATTGTATTGTCTCTGTCAGCACGGCCCAGTGTATCAAGGAACTGAAGTCCCAGTACTTCGGGAGACTGTCTTAAGAACCAGTTATCAGCCTTTGAGCCTGCCAGTCTCGTACAGTGGATCCTTGACTGCTGCCCCGCTCCTATACCTATCGCCTGTCCGTCCTTAACATAGCATACTGAATTTGACTGAGTATACTTTAAAGTGATCATGGCGATCTTCATATCGATAAGGGCATTCTCCGGGATATCCTTATTCTTCGTAACGATATTTCCGAACAGATCCGCATTGATATCAAGCTCGTTTCTTCCCTGTTCAAAGGTTATACCATATACCTGTTTTCTCTCGATCTCTGTGGGCTTATATGAAGGATCTATCTTAATGATGTTGTAATTACCCTTTTTCTTTTCCTTAAGGATCGCAAGCGCTTCCTCAGAATAGCCCGGTGCGATAACACCATCGGAAACTTCTCTCTTTATAAGCCTTGCTGTATCAGCATCGCATTCATCCGACAACGAAATAAAATCTCCAAAAGATGACATACGGTCTGCGCCTCTGGCTCTGGCATATGCACTTGCAAGGGGTGAAAGCTCTCCAAGATCATCTACCCAGTATATCTTGGCAAGTGTCTCATTAAGCGGAAGACCTACTGCAGCTCCTGCAGGCGATACATGCTTAAATGAAGTTGCAGCCGGAAGACCCGTTGCTTCCTTTAGTTCTTTAACCAGCTGATAACCGTTAAATGCATCCAGAAAATTGATATATCCCGGCTTGCCGTTTAAAACCTCGACCGGCAGATCACTTCCGTCCTCCATAAAGATCCTTGAGGGCTTCTGATTCGGGTTACATCCATATTTAAGCTGTATCTCGTTCATATGATTTCCTTTCTTTGTCTACATGTCCCCCGGCACGATTGCCGGATGATAAGCGGTCGCGTCCGCGTTAAAAATCTTTACGTGAATTATTATTTATTCTTGTTAACTATCCTGGTCTCGTATTTTCCTGTTTTAATATCTATGAATCTGGTAAACAACGACACTTTGTTATCTTCGTTGAGATTCTCCCAGAGCATGTTTGTAAAGGAGTCGATATCTCCCTCTATCTTTACCAGTTTGGGCTCACCTTCAAAGCTGGGAAGCGGATCTCCGTCATGCATATAGGTATGAATGAAATGTCCCTCACCGGCAATCGGTATCTTGTAGCCAAATGTGAATCTCTGGCAGGATTCGGGATTACCGTTTGCACTTTTTAATATGGAAATAGCATATCTGAACTGCTTTCTGTCGGGATCCACCCTGACGACCGATGATATCCTGGGAGTATAGTTAGGCGCATCCGGTTCGAACTCGCGACATCTTAATGACTGTTCAAATGAAATTCCGTTCCTTACGCCATCAAATATCGTGTCCGTCTGATCACCGTTTGTAACTATTGTTTTATTACCCAAAACGCGTACCGGAGAATAGATTATGAGGCTCGGATCTTCCATTTTGGAAGGGTCAAATGCCTGGGTGCGAATGCCTTCTTCATAAGGAACAAAAACCCTGTTACGGCTGTTTGTGCTCCTGCCCATGATAAAATAGGCGATCACAGCTTTTTTTCCGTCTTCGGAGGCCCCTATTACGATACCTCTTCCGGGGTAGGCATTGCTCCTTAATTCCTCTGATAACGATTTCATTTCCATATTCGGTGTCCTCCCACAGATCAGTTTCCTATAAACTATCTAAGGCCCCGTATAGCGGAGCCTTAGAAAAATAGCAATTATATATGATTACCAATCGTAATCATCATCTTCCCAGTCTTCTTCTTCCCAGTCATAATCATCCCAGTCATCGTCATAATCATAACTGCTGCCGAACAGACCTTCAAGTCCGCCGAGTTCTTCAAGTGCTGCGGATTCATCTTCGAATGCTTCCGTCAGATCATCCTCTGTAGCATCGTTGAGACTGAACTCGTCGCCTGACATTTCCTTAAGCTTGGCAGCCTTCTTGACTGTAAGTGAGCCATCGAGAATAACGCCTTCAAGATCCATCTCGTTAAGAGCGATCACAAGTTCATCATCCTTTGACTTGATGTTTATGCCTTCGATCTCGTACTCATCGTATCCGTCATTGATCACAAATGACAGATCGCCCTTCTTGGAATCAAACTCGTAAGAGAAGATTTCTTCCTTATCAGCCTTTATCGCTGCTTTTTCAACATTGCCGTCTTTTGATCCTGTGATTTCAAGCTTGCTGCCATCAACCTTCATGAGAATGTTCTGGGCTCTGTAATCTCCACCCTGGAACTGTATAGACAGCTTTTCTCCATCGACCTCGATCTCAATAGCTGCGAGCTGGTTCTTGTAAATGAAGAAATCAATGTCGATATCTTCCATGTCTTCGATAGCATCATATGCTTCTCCGAAGGCTTCATCCATTAACTCTTCAACATCCATGTCAGCTACTTCGAGCAGAGAACCCATAGATTTCTCAAATGTACCCTTCATAGCTTTGGTATATGAATCAAGTGCTTTCTTAAGGTCCTTTTCCGTAATGGTTACGGTATATCCTTTACACTTAACGTCCTTACCGTTGATCTCGAACTCAGCACTGTCGGTCTTTTCAACATCAAGATCCCTGAAGTGTTCCTTGATTTCTTCAGTGAGTTCTTCGTTGGCTTTGTTAAGGCTCTCATAATCTGTGAGAGTATTATAGTAGTCCTTTAAGATGCCGTTAACTGTATCAGCATCAAGTCCTTCAGACTCCATTTCCTCAAAGAGTTCGTAAAGGAAGCTGTCCTCATCGAGGTCCTCTGTGTAGTAATAAACATACTGATTATTTAGAAGCGATGATGCTACACTTATAGAATCCTTGTCATACAGGAACTGTGCATCAATATAAGGTATATCGAGAACTTCGCTGGCATCAACTCCTGCACACAGCTGGAAAGCATCCTTGGTCTTGATAAGGTCGATAGACGCGCTTCCATAATCCTCTACTTCACCCTCAAAGGACAATGTCATGGTATCTGACTTTTCAAGTCCGGCAGGTGACAGAGCCGTAAACAAAAGGTTATCTCCCTTATTTAACTGCGAGAATGTGTTCTCGATAGCCTTTTCAATCTTTGTAATCGGCTTGCCAAACATTGGCAGAATGACGAATATTACCAGGCACACTATTGCTGCAACTACAGCAACGGCTGCTGCGATTATAGCTATCAGTTTGCCGACACCCTTTTTCTTTTCAGGTGTAGATACCACAGACTCACCTGCTACAGGATCATAGCTGACTGCCTGCTCTTTCAGATCATTTACGTTATTAACGATTTCTTCAGCCTGTTGTGTTACATTTGAAGCTGCGGCTGCTGTAGTTTCAGCTGCCGAACCGGCTTCGCTAACTGCTTCTGTAGCAGCATCCCCGACGATGGGCTGTCCTGTCATGGGATCAAACTTGTTTCCTTCCATAATTTCCTCCCTTTCCAAATCCAATGATATCCTCTGATATCATTTTATTTGTCTGTTTCCTGCCTGAAATCGACCTCAAAAATATCATTGCTGTCAATATAGTAGGCATTTCTATCACTAAGCAACTCCATTATCTCCCCTTTAAGAGATTCATCCTGGTTTCCAAACATCTTGGAATAATTCTTTGCCAGAATGTCATTGCTATAGTTCTGTAAAAATGAAGCAAACAGAGCCTCTTTTGCTACCAGGCCTTTGGTAGTATACGGAGAATATACATATTCTATACTTCCGTTGAGCCTGCCCCTGTCCGCTTTTTGATCGAATTCCTCATCAAAGATGAATCCGCACTCGAGTTCTCCTTTTTGGACGTCCCTTCTGAGGCTGTAGGGATCATCATAAACAGTTACCTGATAAACACCGCTGCGGCTCTTCAATCCTTCTGCAACAGCATCCGCCCTGTAACTATCATATGTAACCACACCTACACGTGTATTGTCAACACTGGGGAATGTAATATCCTTAAAAACAAACACCAGCACCACTGCTGTAGCCATGAGTATCCAGGGTTCTCTGTGCTTTAAAATTGCCTTGAGATGGTAATAAAGGAAACGCACCGTTTTCATGATACACCTCCTTTGATCCCGTAAAAAGCATAACCAAGCAGCTTCGATAAATACTTAAAAGGCATCAGATCCCCTGCTTTATTAGTCAGATCAGACATATACGAAGGAGGGATGATCAACCCTGAAATGCTGATCCCGATCACATTTATTATGATCAAAACAAATATCCCTGTCTTCCCCCGACCGGCTAAATCATAAATTATTTCAAAGTAAATTGCAAACAGTACCGAACAAAGAAGCATACAGAGCCATACGTCATTGCTGTATATAACGAGATCATCCTCCAGACGATATCCGGCATACAGTCCGACAAAATATACGATCATTCCCGTTATATATATGAAAGGAATCATCGCGATAACTCTGGCCAGAGCACCGGTTATGCGATTGATGCCGTTGATCCTCAGTTTATCATCCACGGTTCTCGATGATCGTTCATACATGAAGGAGTATGCAATTCCGCTAAATGCCATTATTATGATGACAGCCGCTATAAAGTAGTAGGAAAAAAGCGTCATTTCGCCCAGTGCCGACACCGGTGCTTCTTCAAACATATTGTCCCTCGCGAGGACCTCGCTTACGTAATCAAGTGCCAGCAGCTGTCCTATATCGGCTATGCTTATCGCAGACTCATATGTATATGCTGTATCTATAGCGGCATATACTCCGGCCTCTGCTGTCTGAAGATATGAAACACCTGAAACCAGAACTTCCTTGAACATCCTTCCAACCAGCCCCGGATCTTCCGGAAAATATATAACAGCCGGAGGGTTAAGGCCTACCTGAACATCATGGTAAAATCCGCTGGGAATAACAACCGCTGCCTGAAGTTTTCCTTCATTAAACTCCTTTAGGGCATTCTCTTCATCCATGTATTCAAATCTGCATATGCTCTTTACGGAATCCATGGATTCAATAAACGAAGTTACATATGAAGTAACAGCCTCATCCTCGGGGATCGATACACCTATCCTCGCCAGAGTCAGGGTATTATCCTTCTCAAGGAGCTTCATCATTGCCGCTATCAGCAGTGAAACCAGGAGAAGTGAAACTGCTAACACCATCAACATCCTGGCCATTGCTTTGAAGCATCTTTTTAATTGTAAAAAAAGATAAGTAACGAAAAGCCTCATATTATGCTCAGTTTTTGCCTGCTATTCCGGCTGCGACACTGTATATCTCGCTGATAAGATCATTTATCTCATCTTCTGTTGCATTACCGACATCAAATTCCTTACCCGACATATCCGATGGTGAAGCACCTTTTTTTACCTTGATGCTTCCGCCTGCATATGAGTCGCCCACATCAATAAAATCCAGATCTATTTCCAAAGATCTGCCGTCATTTTTGATCTTTGACTCGGATCTGTACATATTATAGACAGATATATCAAGGTCCCCTTCCGTCAGATCATATTCATATGACAGAATATCCCGATCCAGCACACTCAAAGAAGCCGTCTCTGTCGTTTCATCGAGTTCTCCTTTTATTAAGAACAGTTCTTCATCATCAAACGTGGCTTTGACATTCTGACATCTGTAGTCTCCGCCTTCAAACAGGATCTCCAGCCTGGGAAGATCAGAAACGAGATTGACCGCTGCCAGTTTGTTTTTGTATATATAGACTTCTATCGTGACATCTCCAGCCTGATCAAAGATATCCTTAAGGTCGTCCTTTACCCGGGCGGTATTAAAAGGTTCACGATCCGATAATTCATCCAGGATGTTCTCTATAGATGATTCACTTACCAGAATCTCATACCCGGTGCATTTAACATCATTACCGTCTATCTCATACTCTCCTGCTTTAAGCTTATTAACCTCGGTATCCTTAAGTTCCTCAACCAGACAGTCCAAAAGCTCCTTCCCGTTATGGTATGATGCGATATCTTTGGAGAACATGACATCATAGCTGTCCGATAAAGCAGCATCCAGATCACCGGTTTCTGTCAGCCTGGCCAGATATCCGTCATTTTCATCCCGATAGTTGTATACAAACAGATAATCTTTAAGCATGGGAATATGAAGACTCACGCGATCCTCGTCAAAGCGAAGTGCAAATTCAATGCTCGGAATGAACGAAACTATAGCATTTCCTTCGATCTGCATCATGTCCTTATCGATCATGATGTCTGCATCGATATTAAAGTCAGTCCCTTCAATTCCTCCGTCCAGTTCAAGGCTAATCGTATAGTCATTCTTTGACGTGATCTCGCGGGTATCAAGTGCATTAAGCAGTTTGTTTGATCCGTTATCGAGCTCTGAATAGGTGTTTTTAAATGCTCTGACGATCCTGGCCCTGCTGTTACCGAAAAAGATCAATAAGCCGGCCACCAGAGCGCATATCAAAATAAAAGCCGCTATCAGTAATCCGATTCGCAGCTTTTTATTCTTTTTCTTTCCGGATTCCGTATCCTGTTCTGTCGTGATCTCAAGACCTGTTGTTGTATCAAAACTACCGGGATTGTTCATCTGGTCATTCCTTTAATTCAGATATTCTCTGACTGTACGCATCATATTCTCATCATGGGGTATCTCTCTTAGCATCCCGTCCTTCATGAAAAGGCATCTGTCACAGGCAACTATCTCTGCTTCCTCGTGAGTAGAAAGAAGCACTATTCCATTGAGGTTATTAAACTCCGATAGCCATTGCTGAATGCTTTCCTTGTAGTAAAGGTCAAGAGCTGTCGTAGGCTCGTCAAGAAGCAGTATGGGGGGCCACGCCGCAATAGCGCAGGCTATGGACAGTCTCTTGTTCATTCCTCCCGAGAGCTTCCTGACTTCGGTTTTCATCATGTCCCTTAGGTCGAACCTGTCAAGGATGTATTCGTAATTCCTGCTTTTATCAACTCCCCACAGTTTAAGGTTATCTTTGACCGTCAGTTCCGGAAGCAGCGGAGAGTTCTGCGGAACGTATCCTATATAATCTCTGAATACCGAGCGTCTCTTTAAAGGGTCCTTACCGAAAAAGCTGATAGTTCCCGCATTCGGCTTCATGGCTCCTGAGATGATCTGCATGAGCGTGGTCTTGCCGCAGCCGTTCCTTCCGACTATGGCCACTCTCTGACCCGGTTCTATTGAAAAAGAAATTCCCCGAAGGACCTGTTTTCTACCGTATTTTTTTGATATGTTATCTACTTTCAGCATGATTTATCCCTGTCAGGTATTTTTGCCCCAGATGTCAAAAAGGGAAGGTTCGGATGATCTTGAATATTTGAGGACTACAGCCGATGTTTTCGGCAGTGACAGCTGAATCTTGCCTCCTATTACAGGCACTTCCCCGTCATCGATCCTGAATCCGGTTTCATCCGTAATGATCAGCTTTTTAAGCATGGATTCTCTGGGTACTCCCAGCTGCCAGATAGTGATCTCTTCCGTAACCTGATAATCATTGTTGTTAACGATTATAACGGACACTTCATCCTTTGTGAATCTTCCGTATCCGATAAAATTGTAATTGTTTATGACATATTTTAGAGATCCCCTCTTTAGCTCAGGGTTTTCCTTATGAATTCTGATCATTTCCTTATGAAAGGCTATGAGCTCCGTATCTTCATGTCCCCACGGATATGTTCGTCTGTTATCCGGATCTGTCCATCCGCATACCCCGGCCTCATCTCCGTAATATATCGTAGGAGCACCGGGCCAGCTAAACTGCATGACCACAGCCTCCCTGAAGACAGCCTTGTTAATGCCTTCGTTAGCTGCTTCGGGTCCCAGATTATTGGTCCGTCCCACCCTCCGGTTGGTCCTTGTCAGAAATCTTGAATGATCATGGTTTGACAGCTCATTCATTGCCATCTGCAAAGATGGATTGGTGAAATCGGCCATATGATAATTCATAGCCCCTATGAAGCTGTCGGCATTTCCCAGAAGATCCGCTCTGAAATCGTCTGAATGCTTCTGCATTCCGGTGAGGAACCAGGTTACAGGCTCCATGAACGCATCGTAGTTCATAACCGTATCCCATTCGCGTCCGTTAAGCCATGCTCTCGGAGAACCGTAATGCTCCGCCAGAACTATGGCATCAGGATTTGCATTATGGACCGCACGCCTGAATTCCTGCCAGAAATAATGATTATACTCGGGAGAATGACCCAGATCTGCCGCTACATCAAGTCTCCACCCGTCTGCATTGTAGGGAGGTGAGACCCACTTGGCAGCTATGCGCAGTACATAATTAAACAGATCCTGGGAATTTTCATAATTGAGTTTTGGCAGAGTATCATGTCCCCACCATCCGTCATACGTTGGGTTATAGGGGAACCTGTTCTGATCGTGGAACTGAAAATAGTCATGGTACGGACTGTTTCTCTCTATATAGGCGCCTTTGGCATAACCCTCGGCATTTTCATATATCCTCTCACGATCAAGCCATTTATTAAATGATCCGCAGTGATTGAACACACCGTCAAGAATGACCCTGATCCCGCGTTTGTGAGCTTCGGAAACGACCCTGGCGAGCATATCATTGGAGGCTTTAAGATTCGCCGGATTGGTAACCCTGTCTATATATCTGGTCGCATCCTTATTCTCATGCATGTCCCACTTAAGGAGTTCTCCTTCGTCATGCACGATCCTGCCGAAATGAGGGTCTATATAGTCATAATCCTGGATATCATATTTGTGATTTGAAGGAGATACAAATAAAGGATTAAAGTAGATAACGTCTATCCCCAGATCGCTTAGATAATCCATTTTATCAAGGACGCCCTGAAGATCTCCGCCGTAGAATTCTCTGACACCCATCGTTGCAGGATACTTATTCCAGTCATCGACACGTTCGGTATGTCCGCCTATATATTCGTACTCGTCGGTCAGAACATCATTGGTAGGATCACCGTTACAGAATCTGTCAACGTAGATCTGATACATCACCGCTCCCTTGGCCCACTCGGGAGTTCTGAAACCGGGTATTATTCTGAAAAAAGCGTCATCCGAAGGTCTCTTTGAAACACCCCGGGTATCATATATACAGATCACTCTTCCGGCATATATCTCAAAATAATACCGGAATTCACGATCATCTATCTCAACTTCGCATTTGTAATACTCAAAAGTCTCATCTGAGCTGTCTTTAAACATCGGGTACTTATTACCGTCATGCACCAGATACGCTTTATCGATGTTATTGACAGCCACCCTTAGTTTGATATTTACCATGGAATAGGGATTGGGCTCTTCCGGACTCACGTAGTTGCCTGTGGTGTCTGAAAAAACAGCCTTCTTTTTCAAGGCCGGTCGCATTTCATTGATATAAAACCGGTTTATGTCCATTCTGGACATGTTAGAAAAGTCCATGATCCTCTCCTGGTCTTTCGTCAGTCTCTGGCAAACAGATCTCTCGTATATACCTTATCTTTTACATCATCCAGCACATCTTCGTATCTGTTGGCAATGATACAGTCCGAGATCTTTTTGAACTCATCAAGGTCATTAACTATCCTGTTTCCAAAGAACGTTCCTCCGTTCTCCAGCGTAGGCTCGTAGATAACGATGATAGCCCCTTTTGCCTTGACTCTCTTTATGATACCCTGGATGGAGCTCTGTCTGAAATTATCCGAATTGGATTTCATGGTCAGGCGGTAAACGCCTATCGTAACTTCTTTTTCCTGTGCCTTGTCATATTCGGCAGTGTTATAAGAATAGTATCCGACTTTTTTAAGGATCTGGTCGGCTATAAAGTCCTTTCTGGTCCTGTTGGCTTCAACTATCGCACCGATTATATTTTCCGGTACGTCAGCATAGTTGGCCAGCAGCTGCTTGGTATCCTTGGGCAGGCAGTATCCGCCGTATCCAAAGGATGGATTGTTATAAAAATTGCCTATTCTGGGATCGTATCCTATTCCCTCTATTATGAGTTTTGAATCGAGCCCCTTCATCTCGGCATAGGTATCAAGTTCATTAAAGAATCCCACTCTAAGTGCCAGATAGGTATTTGCAAACAGCTTTACCGCCTCGGCCTCAGTGGATCCCATTATTAGCACAGGTATGTCTTCCTTGATGGCTCCTTCCTTCAGCAGATTGGCAAATCTTCGGGCCGCTTCCTTTGAAGATTCATCCTCTCCATATCCTGCTATGATCCTTGAAGGATAGAGATTATCATAAAGGGCCCTTGATTCTCTAAGAAATTCGGGAGAAAACAGTATCCTCGGGCAGGAATATTTCTTTCTTATTCCGGCGGTATACCCAACCGGTATAGTTGATTTGATAACAATATAGGCACTGTCATTTACCTTAAGGACACTCTCGATCACCGCTTCTACAGCTTTGGTATCAAAAAAATTCCTGTCAGGATCGTAGTTGGTCGGAGTTGATACTATTACATAATCAGCATCTTTATATGCCGATTCCGCATCAAGAGTGGCTTTAAGATCAAGTTTTCTGTTGGCCAGATAATCCTCTATCTCGGGATCTGCTATCGGAGATATTCGGTTATTGATCTTATCAACTTTTTCAGGCACCAGATCGACAGCCGTAACCTCATTATGCTGTGACAGAAGAACCGCCATTGACATTCCGACATATCCTGTTCCTGCAACTGCAATTTTCAATCCATGACCTCCATAATCAAAAAAACCCATACCAGGATATATTTTATCCCAATACAGGTTTTCTTTCAACCATATTTATTGTTTCAGGAAGTGCGGCATACCATATTTAGTATGTATATCACTTTCCGAACATTGCGACCGCCTGTCTGTATGCTTCTGGATTGCCCAGATCATAGGATACACCGTCTACAACGTATGCATACATTCCCGTGTTCCTGGCAACATATGACAATGCATCAGTCAGTTCGACTTCTCCTTTGCTGTTTACGATATTATTGTCGACAGCTTCGGAAAGTCTATTAAACACTTCATTTGTAATGATGTACGATCCGAACGCTCCGTAATAGTTCTCGGGATTCTTCCTTGAAGATACTCTCAGATATTCCCTGGCCAGAGTCTGTGACGGTTTTTCTTCAATCCGTGTCAGCTTAAGGATAGTTTCTTCCTTGTCCTCCCAGACCCCGGAGAATATCCCGAAATTACCTACTTTATCAAGAGGAACCGGCGCTACGGCCACCATATCCTGCCCGTATTTTTCATAGGCATCTATTAGCTGTACAGTACAGGGTATCTGTGAATTTGAGCTGTATATCGTATCTCCCAGCAGCAGCAGTACGCTTTCACCCTGGGCAAATTCCTTTGCCTGATATACGGCATGTCCAAATCCTTTCTGCTCATCCTGATATACAAACGTCAGCTTTTGAGCGATCCTGCCGATCTTTTTTTCGTAAGCCTTCATGGAATCATTCAGTTTATCAAAATGTTCAGGAGACAGCGGCTTTAAGAAAAAGTCCTCGTAATACTGCTGTTCTTCCCTGTTAAGAATAAGGCATATCTGTTCTATCTCGGCCTTTTCGAGTTCCTCAAGAAGTACCAGGATCCCCGGCTTAAGCAGTCCGTCCTTATCAACAACCGGACAGAATTCTTTTTTTACTCCTCTTGTTTCAGGGTAAAGCCTGGTTCCGAACCCGGCTACCGGGATCACAGCCTTGCGTATGGCCTTTTTGGGCTTCAGCGTCAGGCAAAAAGCGGTCATTCCTTTTTCTTTTTCAAGGTAATCGGCCAGTTCTTTTTGCGTCTTTTCATCTCTGGCAAGGAACTGAACCGTACCGTCTCCCTGAGAACCCACACCTTTACCGCCATAGGTAAGGCTCTTTATCCTTTCATCATTTAATGTCGCATGAAGAACCGGAGCTTTTAATTCTTCGGGTGACATCGGAGCAACCTTTTTATCAAAGATCTCCTGTGCTCTGATCATAAGCTGACCCAGTTTTTCAGCATCTCCTTCTGAAATATACTTTCTGGCAAGACCTGTTATCTCGGCGTTATCCAGTCCCAGCGCTTCATGGAGGATGCGGTCCTTATCATTCCTGGGGAACGGATAGGCGCTGTTAAGATCCGCCAGTATCTTCACCGTATCCTTGCCGGCCATAAGATCTGCAAAAACATAGTGAAGCGGTTTCTTAACCGTGATCCTGTCTACATCGATCTCATTTCCCTCAAATACCATCGAAACCGGATTGACTCCGAATGCACAGGCCTGATCCAGACGACCGCATCTGGACGGAGTCCTTTGTTCGCCCCAGTAGGCTATGTTCATTATCCCCATGGTATTAAGATGAAGATCGTAAAGTATATTGAAGGCTCGTGCCACCATCACACAGATCGCGGCCGATGATGACAGACCGCTCTTCATGGGGAGATCCATTTTTGTTATGCACAGTCTGATGCCGCCGACATGATACCATTCACACATATAGGAAGCTACTCCGGCAACATATGAAAAGAACCCGCCGCCTCTGGCTGCCTCCTTGAGCCTCGTCATATCCATATCGCACTCGAAAACTTCTCCCTTGTATTCCGGCAGTGTACTCTCTACTATAAACTTCTCGGAAGTTTCCGCCGTGCCGTATATTCCCTGCTCAATACCGGTAACAATAGCGCATCCGGGAACGATGTCGGCATTCATGGTCTTATTGGTTCCGGCCCAGTCACTATGTTCTCCAAAGAGGCACAAACGTCCCGGTACAAACAGATCTATCGTTTTATTTCCACTCATTTGTGATTATCTACTCCTTTATGATCGGATATTTATGTAATTATACTATACGTTGCCGGATCCGTAACATTCAATAAACTCCCTGATAACAGGTCTTATGGGCGGAGATATAAAGGACATATCTATCTCATCTACACTGAAGAACCGTATCTCCTCCATCTCTTTATCCTCCATTTTGATTTCTCCATGCCATTTCCGGCATATATAGATGATCTCTACGTTAGATACTTCATCGCCATTTGGATAGATATAATGTGTCTCCGGTCCGGAATTAATATAAAACAGCTCCAGTTCATCCGCTGTAAGGCCCATCTCTTCTTTAAGTTCACGGCGGGCACAATCTTCTACACATTCATCTATCTCTATAGAGCCTCCGGAGTATCCCCACATGTGATTATCTGACCGTCTGCCCATAAGGATACGTCCCCGCTCATCAACACAGATTATGCTCGCGGCACACTGTATGATGGTCCGGTGTCCTATAAGTTCGCGCATCTTTGACATATATCCGGTCATGTTCAATCTCCCTGTTTTTTTACATCTCTTAAGTGTCTGGCATCTACCATTACTTCCGCAACAGGCATCGACAGCAGTCCCGGTTTGGGATCAAATTGAAGAACCGTGATCGATGTGTGGGCCATGTGACCCAGTATGGCACACATATACGGAAAAGGAATATTAAATACGCGTGATAAAAAAGCCGTGGAAGATCCTCCGTGACTGAAAAGCGCGATAGTTCTTTCCTTTTCTTCCTCGTTCGTGCAGCGGTAATAAAGTCCCTCTCTCTCGTATCCTAATGAAGCCAGCCACGAATCTGCTTCCGTCATGATCCTGTCCACATCTACGGTAGCAAGATTATCGGCAAATTCAGGATATTCCCGCCAGTTATCGCTTTGAAGATCGTGTCCCTCACCAATAAGCTTCCAGGCCGAGAGCCATGGATTACCGCTCTTATAGAGGGTCTCCTCAGTTCCGAATCGTATCTCTTTCATAAAATCCAGAACATGAGCCGGTCCGATTCCGGACAGCTCAGTAAAAGCCTGCGCAGTCTGTCTCGCACGTCCCAAAGGTGAAGTGTATACCTCTTCTATTCCTTCCTCCAGCAATCTTCTGGCAGCAATCTTAGCCTGTTCATGTCCCAGTTCAGTCAGGCAGTCCTTCTCATAATCAGGGTCACCGTGTCTGACCATTATCAGTTTCATTGCTTTTCTCCTCCGGTATCAATCGCTCTCTTCATAAGGAGCAAATTCAAGAACATCTCCGTTTTCCTCATAGTCTTGATCTTCCTGGGCGTTCTGACCGCATTCCTCCAGCATATCTGTTATTGCCTTCAAGGTTCCTCCTTTCTTCTATGCTTAGGTTTCCCGGTTGCTGATCCTTTCAGTCTTTACGGCATTCAATAAGGCGATGACCTCACAGTGGATCGTTTGTGGAAACATATCAACAGGCCGGATCTTTTTAAGTTCATAACCATGTTCACACAAAAACTTAAGGTCTCTGGAAAGTGTTGCGCTGTCGCAGCTGACATAAACGATTCTCGATGGAGATACGTTAAGAACTGCTTCCAGCGCCCGCTCATCCATCCCTTTTCTTGGAGGATCCATCACGATAGCATCGGCGTGTATTTCATCCGCATGAGAGGGAAGATATTCCTCTGCTGCCGCACAGATAAATTCAGCATTATTTATTCCGTTTCTTTTAGCATTTTCCCGGGCATCCTCTATGGCCTGAGGTATTATCTCTATTCCGTGAACTCTATGCGCCTCTCGTGCCATTGCCAGAGTAATCGTGCCTATTCCGCAGCAGATATCCCAAACTTCTTCATTCTCTTTGATGTCGGCATACGCTATGGCCTCTTCGTAGAGTTTCTCTGTCTGCAGGGGATTCACCTGATAGAAGGACAGAGGAGAAATAGTAAAGCTAAGCCCCATCAGAGTATCTTCGATGGTTCCATTTCCGTATATCACATGATAGTTATCACCCATGATAACATTGGTAGCTTCTTTGTTGATACTGTATGAGACGCTTTCTATACTGCTGCCATACTCTTGGTTCAGGGTGCCGTTTATTTCCAGAAGTCCTGAAACAACATCGTCCTCAGCCGGAATTTTATCTCCGTTTATGACCAGGCATATCATTATCTGTCCTGTTTTAAAGCCCTTACGAAGAAGGATATGCCGGACCAGTCCCGTGCCCGTATTCTCGTCATAAGCACTTATACCATATCTTTTCATCAATTTCAGGATCGTCTTTAGAATGATATCATTTTCCCTGACACCTATAGCACAATCCGTGCAGGATATGACAGAGTGCGTCCTGCCGGCATAAAACCCGGTTATAATATTCCCTTCACGATCTTTTCCCACAGGAAACTGTGCTTTGTTTCTGTAATTAAATTCTCTGTCATCTCCGATTATGTCTTCGGTGATGTCGTCTATATATTCCTTTGAAAATCCCCCGATACGGATCAGATTATTCTTAACTTTGTTTTTCTTAAACTTAAGCTGTGCCTCATATGACATACTCTGGATCTGGCAGCCCCCGCACTGCCTCGAAACCGGACATACAGGTTCTACTCTGTCAGGAGACGGCTTCAGGATCTTTTCTAGTCTTGCGTATCCGTATGATTTCTTCAGTTTGGTAGCCCTGATCCTGACTTCATCACCGATCACCGTATCCTTAACGAAAAAAGCAAAGCCGTCTGCTTTACCGACGCCTTCGCCTTCATTAGTCATATCCTCTATAAAGATGTCTGCCAGGTCGTTCTTTTTTAACATCAGTCGCGCTCCGGTATTAAGACATTCTGGTCGCTATAACATTGGAATCGAGCATCTTTTTAAATCCGAGCCATCCCGGGCTGTTCTCCGAATCCAGCAGTTCCGTGAATATCTGGAGTTTGGCATCTGTATTATCCGCAAAGTTAAGTGCTACAGCCTCCATTATCGCAGGCTTTTTGGGAGAACCGAATTCAAACTCTCCATGATGGGACAGAATGCAATGCTTCAGTTCATTTTCAAGAACATCGGGAAATCCGTCTATTCCCGGACGATCCTTTGTTCCGTGTATGGCGCGGTCTACCATCTCAACTCCCATGACTATGTGTCCGAGGAAGTTACCGGAATCGGTATAATCGTTATCGGGATAAAGAGACAGTTCTTTTGTTTTGGCAATATCATGGCACAATGCGGCCGTAATAAGGAGATCCCTGTTAAGCTTTTCATATCTCAGGCAATAAAAATCGCAAAGTTTTGTAACTGCGAGAGTATGCTGAAGCAGTCCTCCGACAAAACTGTGGTGGACGGATTTGGCCGCTGATGACATCTTAAATCTCTTAATAAATTCCTCATCCTCTTTAAACAATATGCAAAGAAGTCTGTTAAGATGCGGTTCCAGCACACTGTCTACGAACCCGGTCAGCTCTTTATACATATCTTCTATGTCATATTGGGAAACAGGAAGATAATCCGATGCGTCATATTCCCCCTCGGAGCATCTGCGTGCACGTTTGATGTTGACCTGCAAAGCCCCGTTAAATGATGATACTTCACCTACTATCTCCACATAATCATGAACGTCAAATTCATCGGTCGCCGGTGAATTCGGTTCCCAGTTCTTGGCATCTATCGTGCCTGTTTTATCCTGAAGGATCACGTTATCGTAAGGTTTTCCGTTTTTTGTGGTCGCGGAATTCTTCTGCTTTATCATGTAGATATCGCTGATCCTGTCGCCTTCTTTAAGCTCTTTTATATATCTCATATTCAATCTCCTAAATTTTTACGGATACAGAAGGATATCTTTTCCTCGCAGACACGCGTTGCGAAATGTCTGCTTAGGAAAAATATCCTTCTGTATCCTTAATTTCTATCCGGGCTGATGGTTAAGAGCAAAAGTGAATTCTGCTTCACCGAAGCCCTCAAGTCCCTGCCTCATAACCTTCATGGTGATCTCCTGTTCAGGCTCCATGCCCAGCAGTATCTCAGACAGCTCTTTTTGCGATGTAATGCTCCTGCCATCAATCTCGATTATCACATCTCCGCCCCTGACTCCGGCTGCCAGAGCGGGAGAATCCATAGCCAGGCTCGAAATATAAACACCGAGCGGAAGTTCATTCTCAAGTGCTATATCCTCTGTGATATCGAGCCCATATACTCCCAGATATGGTATCTCCTTGCCGTTTGACATGGTCTCCACCAGCTTCTTGATATCGGATATCGCATAGGCCGAGATCATATTCTTCATTTCTCCCGATTCCGGATCCATCCTGATGACCCCTATGAGCTGGCCTCTTAGATTGACCAAAACTCCGCTTCCTGAAGTACTGCCGAACATATCGGTTGTCAGAGTTCTGTATGTGGCATCGGGAAGCTTGATCTGGCCGGTAACGCTCGTGATATTACCTATGCATACGGATTCCTCTGTTCCCAGAGGTCTTCCGATCGCCATTGCCGGGGATCCCATCAGGGATTTGTTAAGTGTAGTTCCCATTTCCAATATTGAGATCTCATCCGTCGTTGAGTATTTTAAGATCGCTTTTCTGACGGACATGACCGCCAGTCCCGATTCCTTATCATATTCCTTGATGGCGGCCTTATAGCTTATACCGTCACAGAATCTTACCTCATAATCCTCAGATGTATCTATCGATGTAAGATTGGTCAGTATCAGCATTTC
>JAILAN010000079.1 GCA_024681595.1 Lachnospiraceae bacterium | reverse complement strand
AATTGAAGATAGAATTGTTATAACATAGGCGATAAGACTGCATTTATACAAATGCTGAGGATAGAAATAGGTAATGAAGAATATAGGTCAGTGGAGAACGAAATTCTGCTGACCATATTTTTATATTGACAGGATAACAACCATTAGCTATACTGTGGCTAATGGTTGTTAGCGGATTGGAGAGAGTCATGTCTACCAAAGAGAAAATATTGGATGCGGCATTAACGTTATTTGCAGAGAATGGATACGATGGAACAAGTGTGGAGCAGATTGCAAATGTTGTTGGGATAAAAGCCCCTTCGCTTTATAAACATTACAAGGGCAAAGAGGATATTCTGAATGCGTTGATTGATTCCGCGGAAGCGCGATATGAGGAAATGTTTGGATCTGAGAATAATATCGGGAAAGTACCACGGAGCCGGGAAGAGTTCATAAATGTGACGATGGAAAGGATTTCCTTCACAATGCGAGATCCCACAATCCGCATGACGCGGATGCTCCTTGTTCAGGAACAGTTCAGAAATGAAAGGATTTCCGAGGTTACGACCAGGCATCAGCTGGACGGAATACAGAGAATGTTTGCAAAGATCATCAAAGGTATGATGGATGAGGGTATCGTCAAAAATGATGATCCGGAGCTGCTTGCGGTAGAACTTACCGCACCGGCTGTTCTGCAGATTGCAAGGTCGGACAGGCAACCGCAGCATGAGGAAGAATGCATGGGATACATCGAAAAGCACTTACGGCATTTTTGCGAAGTATACATGAGAAAGTGAACATAAGGATATGATAGTAAGCAGAACAAAATACGAAGCTACCGAAGAAGAAATAAGTAGCCTGTTCAGGACGAACGGAATCGGTAATGTTAAGGGTTGCACCACTCTCGGAGACGGTGAGTTCAATTCTGCCTATAAGGTAACCTGTGAAGGCGAAAGAGATTATGTGCTCAAGATCGCACCGCATAAGGAAGCAACGGTATTAAGCTATGAGAAGAATATGATGGATTCGGAGGTTTACTGGTACCGGAAGATGAAGGAGCACACCGATATACTATGCCCTGAAATTTATGCGGTTGATTCTACATGCGAGATCATAAAGAGCTGCTGCTTTATCATGCAGATGATGGAGGGCGAGCCTCTGTGGAAATGTGATTTTACTTCGGAGGAAGCTGAGAGGGTGCAGGCTGAAAAGATCGGTATGCTTGCCAAGATCCATTGCGTTAAAAACGATAAATACGGTTACAGGCAGTCAGGGCTATATGGCTCGTGGTATGAGGCTCTTCGCTCGATGGCCGGGAATCTCGTGATGGATTGTAAGAATATCGGATATGAAACATCTGACGGCGAGGAGTTCATCAGGCTTATTGACAGGCATGAGGACGTTCTGAGGAAGGCTCCCTGCCGTATGGTGAATTTTGATCTGTGGGATAGCAATGTTCTTTATGATGATGGGAAACTTGTATGGATCGATCCGGAGAGAGGCTTTTGGGGTGATCCTGTGGCTGATTTTATAACTGTCGGAAAGGGGCAGAAGGCTCCGCTTACGGATAAGAAAAAAGAGATAGAGATTTACAACCGGACGGCAACGGAGAAGATGGAACTTAACAGGGATACCGAAATAAGATATGCTTGCGCGGTCGCTTACCTTGCGCTTATCGAGGAAGTAGAGAAATACGTAAGGTATGAGCCCGATCACCCTAATTATATACGTAACACTGTCGATGCACGGGATATGTATGATATGGCGTTTGAAGTAATGAGATAGAAGACAGAAAAAGAGGTGGAAGATGAAAATACTGGTATTAAACGGAAGTCCAAAAAAGAAGAGCGATACCTTCAGACTGACGGATGCGTTCCTGAAAGGACTGAATAAAGGAAATGCCCATGAGGTTCATATTATCAACGTTATAGATAAAAAAATATCACCGTGCAGAGGCTGCTTTGGGTGCTGGAAAAATATGAGCGGACACTGTGTGATAGATGACGATCAGAATGAAATACTGGATCTGTACAGAGATTCCGATGTGATCATATGGAGCTTCCCTCTATACTGCTATGGGATGCCGTCACACCTGAAAGCGGTACTCGACCGCACGATACCTCTTGTCAAAATGAATATGGTACAAATGCCGGACGGTACGGTTCACCATGAAGCGCTTGCGGATTTCACAAAGATACACACGCTTGTGATCTGCGGCTGCGGTTTTCCGAACTGGGAAGGAAATTTCGATGGGCTTAAAATGATGTGCCGGACATGCTTTGGAAATCCGGATATTGTTTGCGTGCCGGAGACTCCGCTCATGAATGTGCCGGAGGCAGTTGTGGTCGCTGACCCTCTCCTTACACGCTTTGAAAAGGCAGGTGAGGAATACGCTTCCAATCTGTCACTCTCCAAAGCGACCGTTGCCGCCTTGGAGAAGCCCATGATCTCCGCTGAGGAATATATACGAAATGTAAACGGGGATAAAGGATGAGGGATATGCGATGAAAAAGATGATCTTTCCGATTTCAATGGCAATATTATGGGGGATGGTATTTGCATCATCCCTGCATGACTGGGTCATTGGCGCAAGTATGGGGATTATGATGGGCGGTGCTTTCGGATTGTTTGGTTCGAGCGAAGAGGACAACAAAGAAAAATATAAGAAATGAGAGTAGAGGATAATACATGTATCGGTAGCGCGATCTGGATTCCGGTGAAGAAGAAAGATTGAAGTAACTGAATCCATTGTCTGGAAGAGAAGGATCGGGCGACCGGTTCTTCTTTCCATGATTGAAAAGACTTTATTTATGGGCATGACACGAATCGTATCGCGGATGTGACGATACGTTTCTTTCCTTTTTCATGTGTCTTTGTTACTTTCAAATTGCCAATGGGCAATACTAAATGAAAGGACGAAGAGAACATGAAGGAAAAAAGAAATCTGCTGGCAGGGGTCGGGTTGATCGGTGCTTTTGCCCTGTGGACTGTTTTGATCCAGTGGGTCGATGTACAGGCTGTGGGACAGAATGGAACGAGGATCGGGTTTGCTGATTATAATGTATGTTTCCATCAGCTGACAGGCGTACACATGACGCTCTATACGATCACGGACTGGCTGGGGCTTGTACCTATATTCATATGCCTGTGCTTCGGAGTAATGGGGCTGGTGCAGCTGATAAAGAGGCGGGACCTGCTAAGGGTTGATTCGGACATACTGTTATTGGGTGTTTATTATGTGATGGTCATAGCGTGTTACCTGATCTTTGAGATGATTCCGATCAATTACAGGCCTGTCCTGATAGAGGGAAGGCAAGAAGGCTCCTATCCGTCATCAACGACATTACTGGTACTGAGTGTGATGCCGACTTTGATGGTCCAGGCGAATAGGAGAGTTTCAAATGCTATGATCAGGAAAGCAGTTGCGGTGTTTGTGATTGCTTTTTCAGCATTTATGGTGATCGGAAGGCTGATCTCAGGGGTTCACTGGGCGACGGATATAATTGGATCCGTATTATTAAGTGCGGGGCTATATATGCTGTACCGGTCAGCCGTTTTATATTCGGACAAGGCAAAGAGAGCCGACAGGAGTAAAGATGGAATTTAATGAAAAACTACAGGAATTAAGAAAATCCAGATCACTAACACAGGAAGAACTGGCAGAGGCTCTGTTTGTTTCAAGAACTGCGATTTCAAAATG
>JAILAN010000055.1 GCA_024681595.1 Lachnospiraceae bacterium | reverse complement strand
CGGATCATCCCACAAAACTATTTGCCAAGCTTTTAAAGAAGATACCGGAGCTTCCGCAGAACATCACATTTCATGGTCTGAGAAGTTCCTGCGTATCCATACTCGTACATCAGGGTATGGATGTTAAAAGCATTCAAAAGTTGGTAGGCCACAAGGATATAGATACGACCTTGAGAATTTACGCCAAGGTTAAAGACAAGGAAGCTAAGAGAGAGATCTCGGACAAAATGAATGGTATCATTCCACTTAAGGATTATACCGACCAGTAACTTAACAATTAAATGAGGTTTATAGAGAGCCTTTTATGGATTATTCTGGAAATAAATGGAAACGGGTAGAAAAAAGGTAGAACTGGACAAAAAATCAAGGGTCCCAGTTTTCTGGAACCCTTGATTTTACTGCATCGGGGTGACGTGATTCCGACACGCGACCTTTACGTCCCGAACGCAGCGCGCTACCAAGCTGAGCCACACCACGTAATGATCCTGTCATCGGCATTTCATTCCTTTATCCGACCGACAAACGTGATTATAACAAATATTTACAAAAACAACAACCATATAGTAAACTTTAATACGTGGATAAAAAGGAGATATTAATAGAACTTAATGACAGGATCGATTCAAAAAATGCCGCAGAAACAGAAGCATGGATAATGGGCATTCTTGATGAAGATCCGGATGCGATCCCTGTATTTGATGCTTCAAAACTGGTTTATATTTCAAGTGCGGGCTTACGCATACTTATGAAATTCAGTAAAAAATTCGGTGAGAAACTCGAGATCAGAGAAGTTTCTCATGAAATATATGATATATTCGATACTACCGGATTTACTTCATTATTTGATATTAAAAAACAGCTGAGAAATATATCCGTTGAAGGATGCAGGATAATCGGAAAAGGTGCTTTCGGAACCGTGTACCGTCTGGATGACGATACCATCGTTAAAGTATATAAGGCTGATCTTAAAGAGGCTCTGTCTATAATAGAAAACGAAAAGGAACTTGCCCGAAAGGGATTCATAGCCGGAATTCCCACAGCCATTTCTTTTGACGTAGTCAGAGTCGGGGACTGTTACGGCGCGGTATTTGAACTGTTAAATGCCAAAACCTTCAATGATCTGATACTGGAAGAACCTGAAAATGCAGATGAAATCATAAAGAGATATACCGATCTTATCAGATCCGTTCATGCCATTGAGATGAAACCCGGAGAACTTCCGACAGCCAGGGAAAAGTATTTTAACCGGCTGGAAGTTATCAAAGATCATATTTCAGCAGACGTTTACTCCAGACTTCATTCTCTTCTTTTTGATCTTCCTGAAGATCTGCATATTATCCATGGAGATATCCAGATGAAGAATGTCATGCTTTCCGAAGATGAACCCATGCTCATAGACATGGATAATTTAAGCACCGGACAGCCGATCTTCGATCTTCAGGCAATCTATGTCTGTTATAAGGCATTTCTGGAAGATGAGCCCGATAACGGTCTAAAGTTTCTGGGGATTTCCAAGGAAATGTGTGACAGAATATGGGATGGCGTAATAAAATATTATTTCCCTGACCGTTCAGATAAAGAGCGTGATCAGATAACAGATAAGATATGCGTTGCCGCATATATCAGATTCCTTCATATGATGGTCGTTTCAGATAAAAAAGATGAACTGACAAATCTCAGGATAAAACATTCCATAGAACATCTTAATGATCTGTCCAAAAGAGTATCCGATCTTATAATATAGATTCAGATATCACTATTCTGCGCTTTCGTATACATAATCGGCATTGTAATTTCCGCCGGTTATGATCGACAATGTAAAGGTCAGTTCCCAACCGTCTTTTATATGATCACGTACCTCTTCTTCTTTTTCCTCAGGTACAAATATCCGATATGTATTATCTTTTGAGTCTATCACTGTGATGTAGAATATACTCTTTCCTTTGTATTCAACGGTTTCACTGTCTATAATGCGTCCATTTACGGTTACGTATTCAGCTTCTGTTATCTCTTCTTTATTTGATCCTTCTTCATTAGCTCCGGCTTTTGAACTTCCTGTCAGTCCGTTAGCAGTTTCATCCAAACCTATTGCACCATCATATGTAAGGCCGGCATTTGCATCCATTTCGGGTTCAGTTTCTGCTGCTTCGGTTACTGCTTCTTCTGTCATCATCGGAGCCGAATCCGTCATTGCTTCTGCTGAAGCTGCAGCCTCATTGCTGCTAAAGTTGAGAACATCTTTTTTCTTTTTTCTGTCCTTTGAAGACCTGGTTTCCTCAGCATCTTCTGCCTCGGCAGATTCTTCGTAATATGATTCATTTGCTGCTGCCGAATCCGTATCATATGCAGCGCTTTCACTCATCGGAGCCGCAGCTGACATATCCTTTCCGGATCTGGTCACGGCTAATACAACCACAAGTACGCATGCTGCACTTGCAACTATTGCACTGTATTTCAAAATGCTGTTGATCTTCTTTATCCTGCTGCCTGAAGTATTCTCAGGTGTCTTGAATTCAACAACATTGTTATCCTTTTCATTCTGACCTTCGATAGCATCGATCGAGCTTTCTATCCGGCTCCAGAGATCCGGCACTTCATCAGCTATCTGTTTTTTGTATTCAGTTTCAAGATTCTTCATAGTAGCCGCACCTCCTTAATTTATTTATTGCCTCCCGATAATGCCAGGTCACTGTACCCATTGGCATGTCCAGCGTTTCGGATATTTCCTGGAAGGTCATTTCAGACAGTATCTTCATATCCACTATCTGTCGTTGTTTCGGCTTTAGTCGGTCCAAAGCCTCTTTTAATGAAATATCCTCTATAACGGTATTTTCCGTGTCGTCGTTGCTCTTTAGCGTATTTTCATAAGACTCGGTCTCTTCGTCATCATCACCAGATGCAAGGACCTCATGCCGGCTCTTTCTCAGGAAATCGATCGCCATATTACGTGCTATGGTCGCCAGATATCCTTTGTGTCCGCTGCCGGGCTTGTACTTATCGGCATTCTGCCAGAGCTTTATGAAAAACTCACTCGTGATGTCCTCGGCATCTTCTTTTCTCCCGACCACACCAAGTATGATCTGGTAGACATACTTAAGATATGCATCGTAAATATCGCGAAGTCCGGCCTTGTCTTTGGACAATATCGCCTGAATGCAGCTATTAAATTGTTCTTCGTTCAACCGGGCTTCCTTTCCTGCCAATTAAGATACGTATCGGCATGTGTATTTTTATGGGTATCCTTGAAAAAAATTATTCACGGAGCATAAATCTTATCTTGAGATGATATATTTGAAGATCGGATTTCCTTTGGATGAAAACCGCTCCTCGTACTCTGTCATGATGTTTCCCTCGTTCATAACCGGATCATTATGAAGATCATAGGTAATGCTGTCTATGTTCCATCCGGCTTCATTAGCCTCAATTACCGCATAATCAAACAGGTCCCTGTTATCCGTTTTAAACTCGATGATACCGTCTTTTTTAAGGAAAGAATCGTATCTTTTAAGGAACTGTCTTGATGGGAGTCTTCTTTTTGCATGACGGTCCTTAGGCCACGGATCCGAGAAATTAAGGTAGATCCTGTCCACTTCATCTTTACCGAATACTTCCGCTATCTCCTCGGCATCCATCCTTATGAACTTAAGGTTTGGAAGCTTTAGTTCTTCCTGTTTCTGGATAGCCCGCAGCAGGACAGATGAATACTTTTCTATTCCCACATAGTTGATCCCGGGATTGCACATTGCAATTTCACAGATAAAACGTCCTTTTCCCATGCCGATTTCAATCCTTATGGGGTTATCATTTCCGAATACGATATTCCATTTTCCCTTTACTGTTTTTTCTTCATGGACGACATATTCGTTCTCTGCGATCACATCCCTTGAACCGGGGATATTTCTAAGTCTCATAAAGCATTCCTTACTTGTAATATCCCTGCCGATTAGCTATCATAGGATACACATGAAAAAACGTATTTTATGCATTGCCCTTGCGGTAAGCATCCTTACATATAATAGCATAACGGCAAATGCCGCGCCAGTTGAGTCTGAGAACACAATTGAAACAAACGAGATAGCCAACTGGCCCACAGGTCCTGAACTTAATGCCCGGGCTGCTTTTCTGATGGAAGCAAATACAGGCGTTGTTCTTTATGCCAAAAATATCCATGAACATCTGTACCCGGCAAGCACCACCAAGATGATGACGGCCCTTATCGCTGCAGAGAACTGCAAGATGGATGAGATGGTCGATTTTTCGTATGATGCCGTCTTTTCGCTTGAAAGCGGCAGTTCCAATATAGGTATTGATCCCGGACAGGCCATGTCCATGGAGGAATGTCTGTACGGGCTGATGGTAGCCTCGGCCAATGAAGTCGCCAATGCAGTTGGTGAACATGTGGCCGGCAGTATGGATGCTTTTGTCGAAATGATGAATGACAAAGCAAAAGAGCTTGGTTTAAAAGACACGCATTTTACCAACACCAACGGGCTTTTTAATGAAGAACACTATACTTCTGCTTATGACCTGGCGATGATCGCCAAGGAGTTTTTTAATAACGAATATCTCGCAAAGATCGGAAACACGGGTTCTTATCATTTTGTCGCCACGTCCACCCAGCCGGATGATTTTTATGTCCGGAACAAGCATCAGCTCATATCCGGAGATATCCCTTACACAGGTATAAAGGGTGGCAAGACCGGATATACCTCCGAAGCCGGAGAAACTCTCGTCACATGTGCGGAGCAGAACGGTCTTAATCTTATTTGTGTCATTTTAAAGGAAGATTCTCCCGATCAGTTTTATGATACGGTCAAGCTGTTTGATTACGGATTTAGCAATTTTGATATGGTCAATGTGGCCGATAATGAAGAAAAATACTCCATCAAAAACAACAACTTTTTTCCTACTACCATAGATATTCTCGGCAGCTCAAGGCAGCTTTTGGAGCTGGATGATAAGGATAATATCGTCATGCCCAAGAATATAGGCTTTGCCGATATGGATACTGACCTTATATATGACACGGATTCGGAGGAAGACATCGCTTATATCAATTATTCCTACCACGGTGCATATCTGGGCTTTGGCCGGATCAAGCCTCTGCAGAATAAAAAAGAGCTCTCGGCATTCGATGTCGAAAACTCTTTTGATGCAACCGAAGAAGTGATCGTTGAAGAAAAACCGTCCCCTCACTTTATCAACGTCGTCAACATAGTAACTCTGGCCGTTGCTGTCTGCCTGGGACTGATCGTTATTTCCTTCATACATTCATTCTTTGTAAATTATAATCTGCTCGATAACCTCAAGCGCAAAAAATCATATCGTCCGAAACGAAGACGTGAAAAGAACAAACTGAAATTCTAATCCTTTTTCTTCTTTTTCTTGTTATCGACAAGCTGCCGTCTCTTATCGGCAATTATCTGATAATCCTCTTCCCCTATGAGTTTGGATGTCTTAACGACATAGATACTCTCTGATTCTGTTTTTCTCATGCGGTTCTTGAATTTGACATATCCGTGAACAGGACATTCTCCGACACAGTAAAAATGCTTGCCTCCGTTTGGGCTGAACCATCTGACCTTTTTGCGGATATTCTTGTTACACTCAAAGCATTTGGTGGAGGAAACCTCTTTATCGAGCATTGCTTCATGCTTGTCGTCAAATTCCCTCGATATGTATTTTGAATAATCGGGAAATCTGATATGGATCTCTTCTTCTTTGGATCTGGGAACCAGGAATGTATCGAACGAGCAGTATTCCAGGATCTCTTCAGGCAGAAGACACATGACCTTTGCCGTGTAATATGCATCCGAAAAAGCCCTGTGAAAAGGTATATCCTTTTCGATATTCAATGCATCGACCGCATATTCGAGGTTTCTCCTGCTCTTGCCGTCTTCAAATGCCAGACTGTAGAGCTTTTGAACATCAAGAAATTTAAGGGGTCCGTCAGAAAAAAGAGGAATCCCGTAGAATCTCATATTTCTTTGAAGTTCATATACGTCAAGTGATCCCCACGAACAAAATATGAAATCCTCTCCACAGAAATCCGAAAACATCTCCATGGCTTCCTTAAAAGGTATGCCCCTTTGAAGGTCCTGCATGTGAAGATGGATGATCTTGCTCGTTATATGGTGCATATGCTGATAGACAGCGGGCTTGATGAGCTGGTTATACTCACCTATCATCCTACGGTCATCGCTCATCCTGATGGCACCTATATCGATGATCTCAAAGGGAAGCTCCTTGACTTCAGGCTCTTTTCCGGTATTTGATTGGTTCCATTCAAGGTCAAAAACGATATAATTCAAATTCTTATTTTCCAATCTTTACTATAGCCACACCTTTGGCATCGAGTTTAACTATATCATCGGCATTATACTCTTTTCCCGTCAGGATATCCACTCCGGCCTTTTTAATCCGGACTTCGCTGGCCGTGTCCTTGTGATTAAGGATAAAGATAAACCTGTTTTCTTCGTTCTCCCTGCAGGTCACTTCAACCTCACGCGGTGCATTAAGTACCGGTTCTATATATAGCTCCTGGCATATATCACGAAGGAATGTTGCATAGAATTCATCGCTGGAACGGGTTCCCAAATAGTATACTGTTCCGTTGCCCAGCCTGTTTTTTGTAAGGACCGGAGTTCCCGCATAGAATTCTTTTTCATAGGTGGATATTTCCTTGGCACCCTGAAGATGCATCACATCGCACAGTATATCAGCCGGATATTCCGTTCCCTTATAGATAAAGCTGTTGCTCTCTCCGGGAGGGATTGCATCTGATTCTTCAACCCATACGCCCAGGATATCTTTTTGCTTCCCGGGGTACCCGCCGAGCAGAACTCTGTCATTCTCATCAACATATCCGCTGAAATATGATGTCAGATAGCATCCTCCGTTCTTTACGTAGTTACGTACCTTTTCATCATAGCCTGTCTTGTTCATATAAAGCATAGGCGCGATCACCAGACTGTATTTGGAGATATCATCATCGGCACTTACAAAATCAACCGCGATATTCTGGTTAAACAGCGCGTTGTAGTATGCCATTATCTCGGATATATAATTTATCAGTACTGTCGGGCCGGCTGACATCTCTGCTGCCCACCAGTTCTCCCAGTCAGCTACGATAGCAACCTTGGAGTTGATCGTGGTTCCAAGTATCTGATCTCCTATGAGGTTAAGTTCCCTGCCCAGCTCGGAAACCTCCTTAAAGACTCTGGTATTTTCATTTCCGACATGGTCTATTACCGCACTGTGGTATTTTTCACATGCTCCCTGAGATCTCCTCATCTGGAAGAACATAACCGTATCGGATCCGTGAGCAATGGCCTGATATGACATGAGTCTCATAACTCCGGGTCTCTTGAGACGGCAGTACATATGCCAGTTGGTCACTCCGGGGGTCTGTTCCATCAGCCAGAAGGGTTTGCCTCCCTTCATACTCCTTATCACATCATGGAAAGAAGCCGGATCAGAACTTCTGGCATCCCAGTTAGGATAGTTATCCCAGGATACGAAATCCATTTCTTTGGCCCATTTGTTATAGTCAAGTCCCTTGTACCAGCCCATGAAGTTGGTGGTGACGGGTATGTCGGGAGTATACTTTTTAATAGCTTCCTTTTCCAGTTTGAAGCACTCCAGCATGCTGTCGGAATTGAATCTCGTATAGTCTAAAGTTATCCCCTGGAAATTGGTCCTGGGTGATCCGTCAATGTAGAAATGGAATTCCTCTGACCGGAAATCCGAAGGTATTATCTCATCAAAATCATAGAACCGGTGTCCCCAGAAGGATGTATTCCAGGCTTCGTTCACCTTGTCTATGGTACCGTATCTGTTACGTACCCATTCTCTGAAAGCCTTTGCACAGTTATCGCAGACACATTCTCCGCCGAATTCATTCGATACGTGCCAGGCCACGATATTGTCGTAGTCCTTATATCTTTCGGCGAGTTTTGATGCGAGCGCAACGGCATATTTACGATATGTCGGAGAATTAGGGCAGGAATTGTGTCTGGCTCCGAACCGTCTTTTCATTCCGTCCTTTTCAACTCTTAAGATATCGGGATGGCGGGTAGCCATCCATGCTGGATGTGCACCGGTTGATGTTGCCATGCAAACCTTGATGTTGTTTTCGCGGACGAGGTTCATTATCTTATCCAGCTTCGAAAAATCATATTCTTCTTCCGATGGCTGAAGATTGGCCCAGTTAAAAACATTCAGCGTAACGATATCTATACCGGCCAGTCCAAAAAGACGCATATCTTCCTGCCAGATCTCCTCTGGCCACTGTTCGGGATTATAATCTCCCCCGTAAAGAATCTTTTTTACTTTATTCTGTTCTGCCATACCTTCTCCTTATGATAATTTAGCCTCTAACCCCTCAGGTACGGTGATCCTGGCAACAGAACCGCTTCCTTCATGCTTAACGGTAACAGTGTTTCCGTTTCTGACAGCCTTAACGCTCATCCTGACTTTGCCGTCCATTCCGTAAACATCTGCGGAAATCTCTTTGCCTTCTTCGGGAGCGTAGATCCTTACTTCAACATCCTTTTCGTAGTCGTAATCCGGTCTGTCATCGCAGCTGCCCAGAACTATTATTGAATTTTCCTTAACAAAGAGCGGCAGGTGCAGATAATCATATTTCTTTTCATACCACTTTTCGCCTTCGTATACTTCTCCCGTAAAGAAGTCGGTCCATTTACCGGAAGGAAGATAGAAGCTTCCCAGTCCGTCTTCGTTAAAGATCGGTGCCACGAGCAGGGAATCTCCGAACATGTACTGCTTGTCAAGGAACGGACAGGTTCTGTCTTTTTCAAATTCCATGACCATGGAGCGCATCATGGGTATACCGCTTTTTGAAGTTTCAACGGCATTTTTGTAAATATATGGCATTAGTTTTGCCTTTAATCTGGTGAATTCCCTGACTACATCCACTGCCTCTTCGTCATATACCCACGGTACTCTGTAGGAAGATGATCCGTGAAGTCTTGAATGTGATGAAAGGAGTCCAAACTGAACCCAGCGTTTGTATACATCTGCAGTCGAAGTATTCTCAAATCCTCCGATATCATGAGCCCAGTAACCGAATCCGGACATAAGCAGAGACAATCCACCGCGAAGACTCTCTTCCATGGATTCATAATCAGACCAGCAGTCTCCGCCCCAGTGAACCGGGAATTTCTGTCCGCCAACCGTTGCAGATCTGGCAAATAATACGGCGTCTTCCTTTCCACGTTTGCGACAGAGCAGCTCATGTACGCATTTATTATAAAGATATGTATACAGATTATGCATCTTCAAAGGATCGGATCCGTCATGGAACTTAACGTTCTTAACAGGGATCCTCTCACCAAAGTCAGTCTTAAAGCAGTCAACACCCATATCGAGCAGTACTTCCAGTTTGCTCTGGAACCACTTGCAGGCATCGGGATTGGTAAAGTCAACTATAGCCATTCCGGGCTGCCACATGTCCCACTGCCATACAGATCCGTCAGTTCTTTTTATGAAATAGCCGTTTTTCATTCCTTCATCGAAAAGAACCGATTCCTGGCCGATATAGGGATTGATCCAGACACAGATATTAAGGCCTTTGGCCTTGATCCTTTTTAACATTCCCTCAGGATCCGGGAATACTCTCTCATCCCAGATAAAATTCGACCAGTGGAATTCCTTCATCCAGTAACAGTCAAAATGGAACGTCCTGAGCGGAATGCCTCTATCCAGCATGCCGTTAACGAAGCTCATTACGGTTTCTTCATCATAGTTAGTGGTAAACGATGTTGAAAGCCACAGACCGAAGGTCCAGGGAGCCGGAAGTGACGGTTTGCCCGTAAGATCAGTATAACGGCCAAGAACTTCCTTCATGGTAGGACCGTTTATAATGAAATAATCAAGATAACTTCCCTTAACCGAAAACTGAGTGCGGGTTACCATCTCGGTGGCCACCTCGAAACTGACCTCTTCGGGATGGTTGACCAAAACTCCGTAACCTTTGTTTGTCAGATAAAAAGGTATGTTTTTATATGACTGATATGTGCTGGTTCCGCCGTCGGCATTCCAGATATCTACAGTCTGTCCGTTCTTTATAAAAGGCGTGAAACGTTCACCCATACCATAGACCTTTTCGTCTACGGCCAGTGAGAGCATCTGTCGCATATACGTTTCATCATCATCTCCGGGATCGTATGCCAATCCCTTCCAGTCGGTCTTCATCAAGGCCAGATCTCTGCCTGTTGAAGTGGTGATCACTTCATTTCCGCGCATGAACTTCATTGAGAACTGCTTTTTGTTTATAACAAGAGACATCTGCCCGCTTTTTATCACGATCTCTTCTTCGGAATCATTGATGTCCAGTTTCCTGTTATCCTTAAGTTCCAGTTCAAATGAGGGAGTATCCTTTATTGCTCCCTTGTAATGGTAAGTGCGTATCCTGAGGATATCATCTGCAGGAGATGTTATCTCCATCGTGAGATTGACATTTCCCAAAACGTCCCCTCTGGTCCTTACATGATAAGTGGGAACACACATGGTCACCTTATCATCCGTTATTGTTGTAAAATACACTTCCTGCGGCGCAAAGCATGAGCACCCTTTTTTTTGGATCCAGCATCCGTTTCCAAAGATCATTCAATAACCCTCCATATAGTTTTTCAATACATCCTTATTTACAACCGGACGAAAGCGCGTCCGAGATTGCGTATATAATAGAGTTTACAAAAAAACCTTCCCTATCTCAATAAAATTATGTCGCTGTTTCCTTTTTGTCCTTTGAGTAAATGATCTTTAAAAGTATAGGTGTAAGCACACTGGAGAAGATTATGAGCAGTATCACACAGGTAAAATAATTTGAGTCCAATAATCCGACAGACAGTCCTTTTTGTGAAACTATGAGTGCTACTTCTCCACGCGTCATCATTCCAACTCCGACCTTCAATGAATCATTAAGGTCATATCCGCATATTTTGGCCATGATGCCGCATCCAATTATCTTAGATATCAGACCTACCAGAATAAAGCAGGCCGAGAACCAGACTATGCTCATGGATATATTGTCAAAGGTCGTCTTAAGTCCTATGGAAGCAAAGAAAACAGGGCCGAATATCATGTATGAATTGATATCAACCTTTCTTTCTATGTAATCCGAATCATCTATCGAACAGAGAATTATACCGGCAACATATGCTCCCGTGATATCGGCTATGCCGAAGAAACGCTCCGCAATATATGAAAAAGCAAAGCAGTATGCGAGCCCCGCTATCGGGATCCTTCTGGTGTGGGGGTATTTTTCATCGATCTTCTTGAATATCTTATAAGAAATGACCCCTACGACCGTAGCCAGGATAAAGAAAAGTACCGTACTTATCACCACTTTAAGCGGTTTGGTGGCAGGATCCTTAAATCCGATAACAAATGTAAGGACCAGAATTCCTATCACATCGTCAATAATCGCTGCGCTTAATATAAGCGTTCCGACTTTGGTGCTGATCTTGTTCATTTCCTTAAGTGTCTGCGCGGTTATGCTGACAGAGGTGGCTGTCAGGATAACACCTACAAATACGGCGCGGTAAAAGTTCTCATCACCCCATGGACTCGCACCGTAAAATGCCATATACAGCAGCGCACCGCTGATAAGAGGGACAAATACGCCGCAGCAAGCGATAAGTGTTGCCTGCGGACCTGTTTTTACCAGTTGTTTAAGGTCTGTTCCCAGTCCGGCGGAGAACATAAGAAGTATGACTCCGACCTCTGCCATAGATGTTATAAACGGAGTCGGAGAAACAAGTCCTAATAGACTCGGACCTATTATCACTCCGGCTATGATCTCACCTACAACCTGCGGTGCCCTTAGCTTTCTGGCAACCAGTCCGAACAGTTTGGCAAATATGACTATCAAAGCCAGATCCTTTAATACAGCATAACTTTCCATTTTCAACACTTCCTTTTTACGTCTCGGGCCCTATTCCTTCTTCTTCGGCCCTTAATCTGCATCCGTTTTTATATGAGCCGATGATGCATATCTCCGGTTCATCGTTATCCATACAGAAACCACAGGCGGGACAGGCTTTCATCTCACCTGCAAATTCTCTGGGTACTCCCTCATTATTCTCATTGTGACGACAGTCCCTGCACCAGCAATCCGTGCATTCTTCAAAAGGAGGCAGATCACTGATACTGCTCATCCCTGAATCCGTTTCATTATCATTACTGTCATCAAAGGACAGCATTGTGAAAAAATCAAGCTGTCCTTCTATCTGTTTGGTCTTTGCCACTTTTTCTCCGTTCATAAGCCCCCACCTTAACGGTGAGGGCCGGATATACTTTGATCGGTTATTTTTGATCCTTATTCTTCAGTATCTTCGCTACTGTCCTCTTCGGGATCGATATATCTCTTATCATCGTCCTCAGGTTCATTGTCATATGACCTGATCTCCTGTTCGGGTTCTTCGACACCATCCAGATCTTCCTCCGATAATTCCTCATATCCGTTGGTTATCTTTTCCCTGACTTTGGCTATCTTGGCCACAACAACATCCTTTTCAAGGTTAATGAGCTTGACTCCCGAAGTGATACGTCCGAGGATTGAAACGTCACTCATGGGTATCTGTATTATGATTCCGGCATTGGTGATCATCAGTATTTCATGATCGTCATTAACTGCCTTAACACCTACAACATAACCTGTCTTCTCGGTTATCTTATAGCACTTGACACCCTTGCCGCCTCTCTTTTGAACTGTGAATTCATCAAGCTTTGTTCTCTTGCCCATTCCTTTTTCTGAGGCAATGAGCAGTGTCTCACCTTGATGATCAAGCTGCATTCCGACTATCTCGTCCTGATCGGCCAGATTCATTCCGCGGACACCCATTGAGCTTCTACCCGTATTTCTGACATCAGTTTCTTTGAATCTGATGCACTGACCGAATCTCGTTACGAGGAATATCTCAGTATCTTTGTCAGTTATCTTAACTTCGATGAGTTCATCGTCATCCTTCAGATTAATGGCTATAAGGCCGTTTTTTCTGATATTTGAATATTCGGTGACTTTGGTCTTTTTTATGGTTCCTTTTTTGGTGACCATAAAGAGATTCTTTTCTTCCTCATATTCCTTGACAGGGATAAGTGCGGATATCTTTTCACCCGGATTCAGCTGAAGCAGATTAACGATGGCAACACCGCGTGATATCCTTGATCCTTCGGGAATCTCATAAGCCTTTAGCCTGTACACACGGCCCATATTGGTAAAGAACATGATGTAGTGATGAGTCGTGGTCATCAGCAGATCTTCGATAAAGTCTTCGTCTATCGTATTCATGCCCTTTATTCCCTTGCCGCCTCTGTGCTGGGATTTAAAGTTATCTATCGTCATTCTCTTGATATATCCGAGATCCGACATGGCTATGATGGTATTCTCGTTGGGAATCATATCCTCATCCGTGATATCAAATTCATCGAAACCTATCTTTGAACGACGGTCATCACCGTATTTGTCGGCAGTTATCTGCATCTCTGTCTTTATAACACCAAGAAGCAGCTTCTCATCTGCCAGGATTGCTTTTAATTCCGCGATCCTTTTGATCAGTTCTTCATGCTCGTTTTCAAGCTTTGATCTCTCCAATCCGGTCAGAGCACGGAGCCTCATATCCACGATAGCCTGAGCCTGAGCATCGGACAGAGCAAAGCGGTTTATCAGGTTTTCCTTGGCTGTCTGGGTATCCGCCGAATTACGGATTATGGTGATGACTTCATCAATATTTTCCAGAGCTATGAGCAGACCCTGTAATATATGATCTCTCTCTTCAGCTTTGTTGAGATCAAATTTGGTCCTTCTGGTAACTACTTCTTCCTGATGTGTCAGGTATGCCTTGAGCATTTCCAGAATACTCATGACCTTGGGCTCGTTATTAACGAGAGCCAGCATGATCACGCCGAAAGTATCCTGAAGTTGTGTATGCTTATAAAGCTGATTAAGGATAATATTAGGATTGACGTCACGACGAAGCTCTATTACTATGCGCATTCCTTCTCTGTCGGATTCATCACGAAGATCAGTGATCCCGTCAATCTTTTTAAGCTTAACTAGCTCGGCTATCTTTTGTATCAGATTGGCCTTGTTGACCATATACGGCAGCTCAGTAACTATGATGCTGCTCTTGCCGCTGGGCATGGTCTCTATATTTGATACGGCTCTGACTCTGATCTTGCCGCGTCCTGTTCTGTATGCTTCCTCAGCTCCTCTGGTTCCTAAGATCACGCCACCTGTAGGAAAATCAGGTGCCTTAAGAACAGACAGTATCTCCTCGATATCGGTTTCTCTGTCTTCTTCTACACGGTTATCAATGATCTTTACCAGTGCATTCGTTACTTCGCGAAGATTATGGGGCGGTATGTTGGTAGCCATACCTACCGCAATACCTGTGGTTCCGTTAACGAGCAGATTCGGATAACGGCTCGGAAGAACTACAGGTTCTTTTTCGGTTTCGTCGAAGTTCGGCATGAAATCAACAGTATCTTTGTTGATATCTGCCAGCAGTTCCATTGAAATCTTTGATAACCTGGCTTCGGTATATCGCATTGCAGCTGCGCCGTCTCCGTCGACAGAACCGAAGTTTCCGTGTCCGTCAACCAGCGGATATCTGAAATTCCATGGCTGTGCCATATTAACGAGAGCACCGTATATGGAACTGTCACCGTGAGGGTGGTATTTACCCATGGTATCGCCGACTATACGCGCCGATTTACGATGCGGTTTATCTGGACCGTTATTAAGTTCTATCATTGAATACAGAACTCTTCTTTGAACGGGCTTTAAACCGTCTCTTACATCAGGCAGTGCACGTGAAGCTATAACGCTCATCGCATAGTCGATATAAGAGTTTTCCATGGTCTTTTGCAGATCGACCTCATGGATCTTGTCAAAAATATTGTCTTCCATAACTCTTCCTTTTTGTTTCTGTAGGGTTTTATAGGTTAAATGTCAAGATTCTTAACAAACTTGGCGTTTTCTTCTATGAATTCTCTTCGGGGTTCTACCTTGTCTCCCATGAGAGTGGTAAATGTAAGGTCAAGCTCCGATTCAGCCTCTTCATTCATTACGACACGAAGCAGTATCCTCTTTTCGGGATCCATGGTAGTCTCCCAGAGCTGCTCAGCATCCATTTCTCCGAGTCCCTTGTATCTCTGAATCTTATTGTTCTGGTCTCTTCCTACTTCTCTTAATATTCCGTCAAGTTCTTCATCTGAGTATGCATACCATACCTTCTTGTTCTTTTCGAGCTTGTATAAAGGAGGCTGAGCCAGGTATACATGTCCCTGTTTTATTAACTCCGGCATGAATCTGTAGATGAAAGTCAGCAGTAAAGTTGCTATATGAGCACCGTCAACATCGGCATCAGTCATGAGGATTATCTTATGATATCTTAATTTTGTGATATCGAAATCATCATGAATACCTGTTCCGAATGCGGTAATCATGGCTTTTATCTCGGCATTGGCATAAATCTTATCAAGTCTCGCCTTTTCTACATTAAGGATCTTACCTCTAAGAGGAAGTATCGCCTGGGTAGCCCTTGAACGTGCAGTCTTAGCCGAACCGCCTGCGGAATCTCCCTCGACTATGTATATCTCACAGTTTTCGGGATTCTTGTCTGAACAATCAGCCAGTTTTCCGGGTAATGCTGCTCCTTCAAGCGCAGTCTTACGCCTCGTAAGGTCACGGGCTTTTCTGGCTGCATCCCTGGCTCTCTGGGCGAGAATGGATTTTTCACATATAGTCTTGGCTATTACGGGATTCTGCTCAAGGAAATATGTCAGCTGTTCGGAAACTATATTATCGACCGCAGATCTGGCTTCGGAATTACCAAGCTTTTGCTTGGTCTGTCCTTCAAACTGAGGATCCTCGATCTTAACGGAAACTATTGCTGTCAGACCTTCCCTTATATCATCTCCCGTAAGATTCGGTTCGCTGTCCTTAAGGAGCTTTGAATTACGGGCATAATCATTAAAAGTCTTGGTCAGTGCATTACGAAAACCTACCAGATGAGTTCCGCCTTCAGGTGTATTTATGTTATTAACGAAACTGAAGGTGCTCTCATTGTATGAATCGTTATGCTGCATGGATACTTCAACATAAACGTTGTTCTTTTTTCCTTCAAAATAAAGGATCTCATCATAAAGAGGAGTTTTGGATCTGTTAAGGTATGAAACAAATTCCTTAATTCCGCCTTCGTAATGGAATATCCTTTCAACAGGTTCAGGTTTTTCTTCGGTAGTTCTTTCATCTCTGAGGATTATCTTTAATCCCTTGGTCAGAAAAGCCATTTCTCGAAGTCTCTGCTTTAATATATCAAATTCAAAGACAGTAGTTTCTGTAAAAATAGTTGCATCGGGCTTAAATGTGACTTTTGTGCCTGTTTTGTCCTTTTCACAGTCACCCACGACTTTAAGAGGATAACAAACGTGTCCTCTTTCATATCTCTGATTATAAACTTTACCTTCGTTATAAATGAAAACCTCAAGCCAGTCTGAAAGAGCATTAACAACAGAAGCTCCTACTCCATGCAGACCTCCGGAAACTTTATATCCTCCACCGCCGAATTTACCACCGGCGTGAAGAATGGTAAATACAACCTCTACTGCAGGAAGTCCGGCTTTTTTATTTATACCTATTGGAATACCTCTTCCGTTATCAATCACAGTAACGGAATTGTCGGGATTAATGGTTACCGTTATGGTATCGCAATATCCTGCCAGTGCTTCATCAACCGAATTATCCACTATTTCATAAACCAGATGGTGAAGACCGCGGCTGGCTGTAGTTCCTATATACATTCCGGGACGTTTTCTTACTGCTTCAAGTCCCTCGAGTATCTGTATCTGATCTGCACCGTAATCATTTTTTACGGGGGATATGTCCAGTGTATCCTTTTCTTCAGATACGATGTTTTCGTTTAACTCTGACATACAACTTCTCCTTCAGTTACTTTAAAGGTTTTATCTATCTTAAAGTTATCATTTACAAAATCATCAAGTCCCGTACAGGTTATGACTGTCTGAACATCTCCTATACTGTCAAGGAGATAATTCTGTCTGTTGGAATCAAGCTCTGATAATACATCATCAAGCAGTAAAACAGGTGTATCCTTGGTTATCTTTTTAACCAGTTCTATCTCAGATAATTTAAGTGACAGTGCCGCCGTTCTTTGCTGACCCTGGGATCCGTATTTCCTTATATCAATGCCGTTTACCAAAAATGAAAAGTCATCTCTGTGAGGCCCTGTTGTAGTCATCTTTGCGCTGACATCCCTGTTCTGGGCTTCTCTCATTTTTGAAGCATATTCTTCAATACTTACATTGGGTTCATATTTTATTTCTATATCTTCACGACCGCCGGATAGTTTTGAGTGATAATCCTTTATAATCTCACTTATCTGACCGGCAAATGATCTTCTTCTTTCTATTATCTTACTTCCATAGGAAATTAACTGAGAATCCCATATATTCAAGGTTTCACGAAGATCAGGATTAAAATATATATCCTTAAGAAGCTTGTTTCTCTGATTTATAATCTTATTGTAGTTATTAAGATTATATAGATAAAAACTGTCCAACTGGCACAGTTCCATATCAGCAAATCTTCTTCTTTCACCCGGACCGTTCTTGATGATATTAAGATCTTCGGGAGAAAAGAAAACAACATTTATAAGACCGAGAAGGTCAGCAGCTTTTTTTATCTTTTGTCCGTCAATTGCTATTCCCTTTGTTTTAGACGAACGAAGATGCATGTCTATTCTTTTTTCGTTATCTTCTTTTTCTATGATGACTCTTATATGAGCCTCATCTTTGTCAAAATTTATTATTTCCCTGTCTTTGCTGCCTTTATGGGATTTAGTAGTAGCACAAAGATAAATTGCTTCAAGAATATTTGTCTTGCCCTGGGCATTATCTCCGTAAAGAATATTTGTTCCGGGATCAAACTCAATACTCAGCTCTTTGTAATTTCTATAATCAACAAGTTCCAGGGATTTAATTATCATGTGACCACTTTAATAACAGTTCCCTTATATTCAAAGGTATCACCGTTATGGAGTTTTTTTCCTCTTTCAAGACAAACGCTGTTATTAACGGTAACCTCACCGTTTTGTATAACAGCCTTTGCTTCAACTCCCGAACCTGACAAACCGCTTAATTTCATTGCCTGTCCGAGTTTAATATATTCATCTTTGATCTTTATCTCGTTCATTTTATGATACCGTAGTGAAATTTACGGGAAGAACCAGATATATGTAACTTTCTTCGGCATTTTTAATAAAACACGGTGCCTTTGGATTAACAAAGTATATATCTATCTCTTCATCATCTATGACTCTCAAAGCATCTATCATAAATTTAGGATTGAATCCTATCATAAGATCCTTACCCTGTTTTTTAACAGATATTTCTTCATTCATGCTTCCGACTGTAGAACTCATCTTAAGTTCTATATTTTCGTCGGTTATGTTAAGAATGATCGGCTTTTTATCACCCTCTTTAACAAGCAACGTTGCTCTGTCAATTGAATCAAGAAATTCTTTTTTGTTTATACTCATCTTGGTTTCATAATCCGAAGATAACATCTGGTCAATCTTGAAATACTCACCTTCGATAAGTCTTGATACAACAACAGTCTCGTCAAATTCAAATATTATATGCTTGCCGGTAAAGAAAATATTAACTTCTTTGTTGGTATCTCCCGAAAGTATCTTACTTATCTCATTTAATGTCTTGCCGGGAACTATAACCTTTTTTGAAGGATAAGAAGTCTTAAGGTTAATCTTTCTGATTGATATTCTGTGACCGTCAAGAGACACAACCTTTAATACATCACCTGATACTTCAAACAATTCACCTGTCATTATCTTATTGTTATCATTATCAGCTATTGAAAATATAGTCTGTCTGATTATTTCCTTTAATGTGAACTGCGAAACAGATATTGAATCTATCTTTTCAACATTAGGAAGATATGTAAATTCATCAGCAGGCTTTCCAATAATGGTAAATTTGGCTTTGCCGCAGGTTATGAATGTCTTTAAAGATGAATCACATTCAATCACTACATCCTGATCATCAAGCTTACGTACTATATCAAGAAGTATTCTGGCATCGAGAGCTATCTTACCTTTTTCTTCAATTATTCCTGTAATAACTGTCTCAATTCCCAGTTCCGTATCATTGGCTATAAGTCTTATCCTGTCTTCTGAAGCATCAATAAGAATACATTCAAGTATAGACATCGTAGTCTTGTTAGGAACTGCTTTGGAAACAGTATTTACTCCGTTTAGAAGATTAGCTTTAGAACAGATGAGCTTCATTGTGTATAAGTTCCTTTCATTGTTGATAGGTGATTTTATCCTCGCAAATGATATATATTAATATAATTATTCAGTATAAATAATATTAACAGATGTTCATTTGTGTACAACTCATATATTATAGCATTTTTAAGCAAAAATTGAAATGATAACAGTGTGGATAATGTATTATAAAAAGTGAATTATGTTCATATCATGAGGGTGATATTTTTTTCTTAATCACTTCTATCTTGTTTAAAAGGTTTTTATCCACTTTTACACTTTCTGAAATCTTATTTATTCCATATATGATAGTTGTATGATCTTTTTTGTTAAGAGCTTTGGCTATTTCCTGTAAAGGTTCCTGGGTGAGTTCTTTACAAAGGTACATACATATCTGTCTTGGAAGTACGAGATCTGCGGTTTTTCTCTTTGATCTGATATCATCTGATGTCAGGTTAAAATGTTCAGCAACTACATTTATTATATTTTCAGGAGTTATTTCTCTGATCTGGTTGGGATTTATTATATCCTTAAGAGCTTCTTCAACGATATCCATTGATATGTCAATCTTGTTAAGTCTGGAATAAGCAACCAGTTTATTATATGCTCCTTCAAGTTCTCTGATATTAGAAGTGATGTTTTCGGCGATGTATTCAAATACGGCATTATCTATCTCTTTACCGTAGTTTTCGGAATACTTCTTTAATATTGCCATTCTGGTCTCATAATCGGGAGCCTGTATATCGGCAGTCAGTCCCCACTGGAACCGGGTTCTGAATCTTTCTTCAAGAGTTTCCATATCCTGAGGAGGCTTATCTGAAGAAATTATTATCTGCTTGCCTGCAGAATGTAATTCATTAAATGTATTGAAAAATTCCTGCTGGGTAGCATCTTTACCTATAATATACTGGACATCATCGATCAAAAGAACATCAACAGATCTGTATTTTTCCCTGATCTCATTCATTTTGGATGAATTACCTGATCTTATGGCATTTATCACTTCATTTGTAAAATTTTCGGATGTTACATAAAGAACCTTTTTGTTTGGATCCTGATCAAGTATGAAATGACCTATTGAATGCATCAGGTGGGTTTTACCAAGACCCGATCCGCCGTAAAGATAGAGAGGATTGTATGCCTCTCCGGGAGATTCAGCCACAGCCAAAGCTGCAGAATGAGCGAATTTGTTATTATTTCCTACTACAAAGGTATCAAATCTGTATTTTGAGATAAGATTTGCATTTTCGGAATTGATATTATAAATCTTTTCTTTTATAATGACGTCTTCATTATTGGCATCATCTTCAAGAATAAAATTAACGTCAATATTGTGGTCTGTCATTTCTGTTATTGTGACCACAAAATAAGTCTTATACTTTTTTGTTATATAATTGATAGCCTGTGCTCTGTCCGAAGGAATTATTATGGATGCAGTGTCATTTTCGACACTTTTAAACTTTAGAGGTCTGATCCAGGTATCAAATGAAATGTCAGCTATGTCATATTCATTTCTGACGTTTTCCTTGATGTTCTCCCAGTTGTTTTCTATAAAAAGATTGATATTATCGGTTTCCATGTGTATAACTGCCCCTTTTTTTAAATATCACTAACACATATTAATATAAAAGAAGTAAAAATTCAAACTCAAAAACCTCTGAAAATACTTTATATTAGCCGTTTTCAGAGTTGACATAAGAATTTTTCATAATACTAAAGTTATCAGTTTTTGTGTAAAAGATTTATACAAAAATGACGTTGTTTTTATGTGATTATTTGATTTTATACACATTTATCCACATATTTATCCACATTGTGTGAATAAATTTATGTCAATTTGAGGGTGTTTTTATTTAACAAAATATGGTGTTATAAAGATGTATGAACACTAGATATAGAAATGAAAAAAAACCTGATTTTTCAATAATTTTTGGCATTTTATTTTACTTGACATAAATTGAAAAAATCCTTTATAATCGGTATGTTGTTTTCCTATTTATAAAGGAGGTGTTCCCGTATGAAAATGACTTTTCAGCCGAAAAAGAGACAAAGATCTAAAGTCCACGGTTTCAGAGCCAGGATGAGTACTCCGGGCGGCCGTAAGGTTTTGGCAGCCAGACGTGCCAAAGGAAGAAAAAAGTTGTCAGCATAGGCCACTTTTAAAGTGGCTTTTTTTGCGTTAAGTGAAAAACACTTTAAAGCTTCGTGATAATTTCCAGTTTCAGAACTTATATAAAAATGGAAGATCAAAGGCTAACAAATACCTGATAGTGTATATTCTGGAAAACAACCTGCCTTATAACAGACTGGGAATAAGCGTCAGCAAAAAAGTTGGAAACAGTGTGATACGTCACAGAGTAAAAAGATTGTTAAAGGAAAGTTACAGACTGCAGGAAAATATGTTTAATAGTGGTTTAGACATTGCAGTCATTGCCCGAGGCAGTGCCTCCTCCATTTCATTTAAGGAAATGGACAGTGCATTATTACATCTTCTGAGGCTTCATAAGATTATGAAGTAGTCCGACAATCCGATGAAAACAATTTTGATTTATTTAATAAAGTTCTATAGAAAGTATATTTCTCCGTTAAAGAGCACCAAATGCCCGTATATACCGACATGTTCGGAGTACGGACTTGAAGCGATAACCAAATATGGTGCCTTTAAGGGAGGTTTTTTGACTTTATGGAGAATTTTAAGATGTAATCCGTTCTCAAAGGGCGGATATGATCCTGTTCCCTGACATACTTTTTTTGGAACGATATTAGAAAGGTTAGGTATTTATTTTGTACGCTGTATTACTGACCCAGTATCAGGGTAAGATACTGGGACCTATAGCTAAATACATCCTTGGACCGATCATTAATCTGATCTTTAAGTTTCTTGATCTGATCCTTGGTAAATTCGACAGCGGACTTATAGGTCTTTCTATCATAGTTTTTACGATAGTTATTTATCTTCTGTTGATGCCTTTAACGGTCAAGCAGCAGAAGTTCAGTAAGCTTTCCGCTAAGATGAATCCAGAACTTCAGGCTATCCAGGCTAAATACAAGGATAAAAAAGATCAGGATTCAATGATGGCTATGAATGCCGAGACCAGACAGGTTTATGCCAAATACGGAGTTTCTCCTTCAGGTTCCTGTGTTCAGCTCCTCATTCAGATGCCTATTCTGTTTGCTCTTTACAGAGTCATTTATTCTCTTCCCGCATATATTACGACATTAAAGGAACACTTTACGGTTCTTGCAAATAATGTAATAAGCAGCGGTACTGTAGAAGAGATAAAAGGTCTTAAAGAAGCTGCCAATTATGTCAAAAATTTTGATATTGAAGGTAACCAGGTCAATGCTGTTATTGATGTTTTAAACAGCATGAACATTGATCAGCTCACTAAATATGCAGGTTCTTCTTCGGAATGTCTTGAAGCTTTAAATAAGATAAAGACATATAACTTTTTCCTTGGAATGAACCTCAGTAATTCTCCCTCATATATGATCCAGCAGGCATGGAATAATGCTTCAGGCAAACAATGGGGAGTTATAATTGCAGCAATTCTGGTTCCGATACTGGCTGCTCTGACTCAATGGATAAATGTCAAGCTCATGCCTCAGCAGCCTAACAGCAATGCCCAGGGTAACGGAGATACCGCTGAATCAATGCAGCAGTCAATGAAAATGATGAACAACGTAATGCCGTTGATGTCTGCATTTTTCTGCTTCAGTTTTTCTTCAGGTATCGGTATTTACTGGATAGCTGGTTCTGTTGTACGTTCGATCCAGCAGGTAATAGTTAACAAGCACATTGACAAGATAGATCTTGATGAACTGATCGCCAAAAATAAAGAAAAACAAAAGAAAAAGCTTGAAAAGAAGGGAATGGATCCCGGTCTTTTGGATAAATATGCTTCAATGAATACCAAGAGCATAGCATCAGCAGCACAGGGTACTCCTGCTCCAAGAAGATCCATTTCGGAAAAAGCCATGACAGCCAATACGGTTTCAAAGAAAGAAAAAGATGAAGCTATGAAGGAAGCTAATGAGAATAAAACCGCTTCAAAAGGATCATATGCTCCCGGAAGCCTCGCTGCCAAAGCAAATATGGTACGTGATTACAACGAAAACAACAAAAATTAACAGAGGTGTTTAATATGGAATTTATGGAATTTAGTGGAAAAACAGTAGATGATGCAGTTGTTGAAGCATGTTCCAAGCTTCTTATCTCAAGAGAAAAGCTTGAATATGAAGTAGTTGATGAGGGCAATTCAGGATTCCTGGGATTAGGCTCAAAGCCCGCAGTAATTAAAGCAAGACAGAAGCTCGAGATAGACGATACTGCCAAAGTATTCCTTGATGATGTATTCAGAGCTATGGGAATAGAGGCTACTGTAAATATTAAATATGATGAGTTTGATAAAACAATGAATATCGACCTTACAGGTGATGATATGGGCATATTGATCGGTAAAAGAGGTCAGACTCTCGATTCACTGCAGTATCTGACAAATCTGGTCGTTAACAAAAATGTTGAAGAAAAGATACATGTCAAGGTAGATACTGAGGATTATCGTAAGCGTCGCAGACAGACTCTTGAGAATCTGGCCAAGAATATGTCATCTAAGGTTAAAAGGACCAGAAGAAGTGTAACTTTAGAGCCCATGAATCCTTATGAAAGAAGAATAATTCATTCCGCTTTGCAGAATGACAAATATGTCACAACTCATTCGGAAGGTGAAGAACCTTACAGAAAAGTAGTCATCACATTAAAGAAATAATCATGATAAATGATACGATCGCTGCCATTGCGACACCTGCGGGCAATTCCGGTATAGGAATCATCAGAGTCAGCGGAGATGATGCAAAGGCTGTAGTTGACAGGATATTCGTCAACTCAAAAAAGGAACACATATTATCATCTATGGAAAGCCATACAATCAGTTATGGCTTTCTTTTGAATGGTGAAGAGATCATAGATGAAGTAATGGTCTCGTATTTTAAAGGACCTAAGAGTTTTACGGCTGAGGACACAGTTGAGATAAACTGTCACGGAGGATCTTTTGTTCTTAAAAAAGCACTTGATCTGGTCCTTGGTAACGGAGCCCGTCTGGCTGAGCCAGGTGAATTTACAAAAAGGGCCTTTCTTCATGGAAGGATAGACTTAAGTAAGGCCGAAGCAGTTATGGATATTATTTCCTCTGATTCGGAAATATCTTTAAAGAATTCAATTTCTCAGCTTCAGGGCTGTGTTTATCAGAAGATAAGGGATCTCAGAGATAAAATACTTCATGAAATAGCCTATATAGAATCGGCACTTGATGATCCGGAGCATATTTCATTTGATGATCATAAAGAAGAATTTGTAAAAATAATTGATGAAGTATCAAAGGAAACAGTTAAGCTTCTTGATTCCGCTGATAACGGAAGGATCATTAAGAATGGTATCAGAACCGTCATAGCAGGTAAACCCAATGCAGGTAAATCCTCACTCCTTAATTATATCTGTGGAAATGACAGAGCAATTGTAACCACGATAGCCGGTACAACCAGAGATATCATAGAAGAAAAAGTCAGACTTGATGATATCTCATTATGTCTTATAGATACTGCCGGTATCAGAAAGACGGAAGATGTGGTTGAAAGTATCGGAGTAGATAAGGCCAGACAATATATAGAAGATGCAGACCTTATTCTTTATGTAGTTGACTCATCGATAGCACTTGATGAGAACGATCATGAGATCATCGGCATGTTAAAGAACAGGAACAGTATTATACTGTATAATAAATCAGATCTTGATCCTGTGGTATCGATCGGGGAGATTCAGGATCTTATTGGTGATACTCATATCATAAAAACCTCCGCCCTTAAGCAGGAGGGACTCGACGAGTTTAAAAAGACCGTCAGGGATATGTTCATCAGCGGTAAGATAGATCCTTCAAATGAAGTCATAATCACAAACCTTCGTCATAAGGAGGCTTTAAAGGAAGCTGTTCTTTCATTTGAAAATGTTAATAATTCCGTCAAAAACGGTCTTCCCGAAGATTTTTATACTGTTGATCTTATGAATGCATATTCTTCTCTGGGCGGCATCATAGGAGAAGAAGTTGATGACGATCTCGTAAACAAGATATTCAGTGAATTCTGTATGGGTAAATAAAAATGATCGATAAAAACACCCTGATAGAACAAACAGATATATGTGTAGTAGGTGCAGGACATGCAGGATGTGAAGCTGCCCTTGCGTGCTCAAGGCTTGGTCTTGATACGGTCATTTTTACCGTATCCGTGGAAAGTATTGCACTTATGCCATGTAATCCGAACATCGGAGGATCTTCTAAGGGACACATAGTACGTGAAGTTGATGCCCTGGGCGGAGAGATGGGTAAAAATATCGATAAGACATTTATTCAGTCCAAGATGCTTAATACTTCAAAAGGACCTGCTGTTCATTCATTGCGGGCACAGGCCGATAAGGCTGATTATTCAAAACAGATGCGTCAGACACTTGAAGAACAGGAGCATCTGACGATAAAGCAGGCTGAAGTCTGCGAATTGTTATGGGAAGAAACTCCCGAAAAAAAGATCATCGGTTTAAAAACTTTTACCGGAACTACTTATATGTGCAAGGCAGTGATCATCTGTTCCGGAACATATCTAAATTCCAGGTGTTTGACAGGTGAGGCAATAACCTATACCGGACCAAACGGTCTGCAGTCAGCAACCCATCTGTCGGATTCTTTGCTGAAAATGGGCATCAGGCTGAGACGATTTAAAACAGGAACTCCCGCCAGGATGGACGGAAGGACTCTTGATTATTCCAAAATGGAAGTTCAGAAGGGTGATGAGAAGATAGTTCCTTTTTCATTCAGCACGGATCCCGATTCCATCCAAAAGGAACAGGTTAACTGTTATCTGACATATACCAATGAAAAAACTCATGAGATCATAAGGGAAAATCTCGACAGATCTCCTCTGTTTGCAGGTGTTATCGAAGGAACCGGTCCCAGATACTGTCCTTCAATAGAGGATAAGGTTGTCAGATTCCCCGATAAAGAAAGGCATCAGGTCTTTATTGAACCTGAGGGACTCTCAACCAATGAGATGTATCTGTCAGGAATGTCATCATCTATGCCTGAGGATGTTCAGGTCAGGATGTACAGAACTGTTCCGGGACTTGAAAACTGTAAGATTGTTAAAAATGCTTATGCTATAGAGTATGACTGCATTGATCCGAATCAGCTATATCCTTCTTTACGTTTTAAGGATATTACTGGATTGTATGCTGCCGGACAGTTCAACGGGAGCAGCGGATATGAAGAAGCGGCAGGACAGGGAATAATCGCAGGATTAAATGCTGCGATGTTTGTTCTTGGAAAAGAAGAGATAGTTTTAGACAGATCGGAGGCTTATATCGGAGTACTCATAGATGATCTGGTTACAAAGGAAAACTTTGAGCCATATCGAATGATGACGTCAAGAGCCGAATACAGACTCCTCTTAAGACAGGATAATGCCGACAGGCGTCTTCGAAGGATAGGCTATGAAGCAGGACTTGTTTCCAAGGAGGAATATGATGCTTATCTTAAAAAAGAAGAGCT
>JAILAN010000054.1 GCA_024681595.1 Lachnospiraceae bacterium | reverse complement strand
AATGCTGATAGCCGAATATATCCTGAGTGAGAGAACCAAGACGGGAACGATGCCCAAGGATCCTGCTTTGGTATCTACGATAGTTACGACCAACATGGCCCGCTCAATAAGTGATGATTACGGCCTTAAGTTCATTGAGGTTCTGACAGGATTTAAGTATATCGGGGAGCAGATCAAGCTCTTTGAGCAGAACGGAACATATAATTACGTATTCGGCCTCGAGGAATCATACGGATGTCTGGCAGGAACGCATGCGCGTGACAAGGATGCAATCGTTGCAGTTATGTGTCTGTGCGAGGTTGCCGCTTATTGTAAGGCCAACGGGGAGACTCTCTACGACAGAATGCTGAGATTATATGAGAAATACGGATTCTATAAGGAATCTCAGTATACGATAACCTTAAAGGGCGTTGAGGGCGCACGCAAGATACAGGAGATCATGAACGGACTGCGTAATGATCCTCCGCGCCGGATCGGCAAATATAATGTCATTAAGTTCAGGGACTACAAAGAGGATAAGGTCGTTGATTATGCTGACGGATCCGTTTCTTCAACAGGATTGCCGACATCGAATGTGCTTTACTTCGAACTGGAGAACGACTGCTGGTGCTGTGCCAGACCTTCGGGAACAGAGCCCAAACTCAAATTCTATATAGGAGTTAAGGGAACATCCATGGAAAATGCCACAGATATGTTAAACGATCTGACGGAAGCACTCAAAGCAGACGTAAAGACAGACTGATTGAACGCAGATATTGTTAAAACACTTAATTATATAAAAAGAAACGGTCCTGTGAGGACATATTATGCGATAAAGGAACGCCTGAGGGACAGAAAGAACAACGATTATGTATATTCGCCCATAGGTGAGGAGCAGCGTCTGGACCAGATCAGCAATTCTCTGTCCATGGACGTTAAGATATCCGTACTGGTTCCTGCGTATGAGACCCCGCAGAAGTATCTTAGAGAGCTTATCGAATCAGTTATCGCACAGACATACGGCAAATGGGAGCTCGTCATAGCTGATGCCGGCTCATCAGATACCGTAAGGACTGTCACCGGATCCTATCAGGATGAGCGCATAGTATATGTTCATCTGGACGGAAACAAGGGAATCTCCGGAAATACAAATGAAGGGTTGAAACACTGTACGGGCGATTATATCGGGCTGCTCGATCACGACGATCTGCTGACCGTAGATGCCCTTTATGAGATCGCATCCCGTATCGAAAAAGATCGTGATAACGGAATTAAAACACAGGTGTTATACTCGAATGAGGATAAAACCAATGCCGACGGATCCGACTTTTTCGAAGTTAATGTTAAACCTAAATTTAATTTAGACTTGCTTCTTTCGAACAATTATATATGCCATTTCCTGGTCTCGGAAGCTTCGCTTGCACGTAAGATTGGCTTTAGGAGTGACTATGACGGAGCGCAGGATCATGACTTTATATTAAGATGCGTATCGGAACTTCAGCATGAATATGGTCCATCCTGTGAACGGTATATAGCACATCTCGACAGGGTACTCTATCACTGGAGATGCCATGAGGGATCTACAGCAGCCAACCCCCGGAGCAAGGAATATGCCTATGAATCCGGCAGGAGAGCCGTATCTGATTATCTTAAAAAGGCCGGGATCGATGCCGAAGTAACTCATTCGGAACATGTAGGCTTCTTTAAGGTGCAATACAGGCCTGATATCTTTTCTCAGAGAAAGGATGTATGCGCCATGGGATGCAGGATCCTCGATCGAAAAGGACGCGTCAAGGACGGCGTGTATGACGAAGACATGAATGTTATGTTCCTGGGGCTTGATGCACATGATTCGGGAGGCTATCTTCACAGGGCATCCTGTTGCATGGAAGTTCCATATATTTCCGTGCTGGGTATGATCCCCGGCAAAGAAGCCTCTGCGGTTCTTAATGAACTGCTGGAGCGGGAAGATAGGGGAACGGACATTGATTATCGGAAACTCAGCGTTGAGTTTTGCAGGATCATGAAGGAACGAGGCTACAGGTTCTTATATGATCCGGAAACGACAGTCAGGGGAAAGTGATAATGATTAGATATGAACGGTAACAGCATCAGAACAACGGTAGTGATACCCAACTATAACGGGGAAAAATACCTTGACGATTGTTTAAGGAGTGTCTTTGCTTCGTCTGTGGCCGTTGACGTTATCGTGGTAGATAACGGTTCATCGGATAACAGCTTAAGCATCATAGAAAAGCATCATCCAAGGACAAGGATCATTAAGCTTGAGAGCAACACCGGATTCTGTCATGCCGTAAATGAGGGGATCCGCGCCTGCAACAGCGAATTCGTATATCTTCTTAATAATGATACCGTAATAATGCATGATACGATCAGGCATCTGGAGGAGACTATGGACGGGCATGATAATGCTTTTTCCGTCCAGTCCAAGATGCTGAAGCTCTCAGACAGGGCATACGTTGACAGTGCAGGAGACTTTTACTCGATCCTCGGATGGGCTTTTTCGACAGGCAAGGACAAAAGCGCATCATACTATGAGCACGGTGTCAGAAGGATTTTTTCCGCCTGCGCCGGTGCTGCCATGTACAGAATGGCTTTGCTTAAAAAGACGGGATTATTTGACGAAACGCATTTTGCATATCTTGAGGATGTTGACATAGGATACAGAGCCCGTATCATGGGCTATTCCAACTATGTATGCCTGGACAGCGAGGTCCTGCATTCGGGCTCGGCATTTTCGGGCAGCAGATATAACGAGTTCAAGGCTCTTCACTCAGCGCGGAATTCGGTTTATGTTATATATAAGAATATGCCTGTGCTTCAGGTCCTTCTCAATCTTCCGCTTTTAGTTGCGGGCTTCCTCATAAAGATTCTTTTTTATATTAGGAAGGGACTGGGTGCGGCATATGTTAACGGCATTATTAAAGGCCTTAATTTGTGCGTGTCGGGAGAACATAAGGATAAAAAGGTCAGGTTCATACCTTCAAGGCTCCTTACATATTTAAGACTTGAATTGGAATTACTGGTTAATCCGATAAGGAAGTTCATATGATAAAAGATAATCAAAAGATATTCAACAGACTTCATCTGCTGGTAGATGCACTGGTAGTGGTACTGTCCTACCTGCTGGCGTGGTACCTTAAATTCGCCACGGGCTTTTCCGATACCGACGCCGCGGTCGGAGTCCTTGACAGGAACACGTATTTCAGCGCGCTATACTTCCTCGTGCCATTGTACATCGTGCTCTATTACATGTTCGGGACCTATGCTCCCAAACGTGCCACGATGTTCAGATACGAGCTCTTTGGCATATTAAAGGCCAATACGTTCGGAATCATCATCTTCATGATGTTCCTGTATGTGATAGAGCAGTATCATATCTCGAGGCTGATGATAGGCTCGTTCTATGTGATCAACATCATCCTGACGGCGCTTGTCAGGTCCATGGTAAGGAGACTCCTCAAGCTGTTCAGACGCAAGGGTTATAACCTCAAGTATGTTCTGCTGATAGGATATTCGCGTGCCGCAGAGGAATACATCACCAGGATCAACCAGAATCCCCAGTGGGGCTATGTCATAAGGGGAATACTGGATGACACGGTGCCCAGGGGAACCGTCTATAAAGGCGTCAAGGTCGTGGGCGGAATCGACAATATCAGGTATATCCTTCCGGAGAACAAGCTCGATGAGATAGCCATAACGCTGGCTCTTAAGGACTACGAGAAGCTCGAGAACATAGTTGACCTGTGTGAAAAATCCGGAGTTCATACCAAATTCATTCCGGATTACAATTCCCTGGTTCCCTCGCATCCTTATACCGAGGATGTACAGGGACTGCCGGTCATCAATATCAGATACGTTCCTTTGAACAACTTTATCAACAGATTCATCAAAAGATCCGTCGATGTAATCGGGGCCACCCTGGGTATCATCATCAGCTCACCGGTAATGTTGATCTGCGCTATCTGTGTCAAGGCATCAAGCGAAGGACCGGTGCTTTTTAAACAGGAGAGAGTCGGACTGAACAACAAGCCGTTTATGATGTACAAATTCAGGACGATGGTCGTTCAGAAAACTCAGGATGAGGAAAAGGAATGGACTAAAAAGGATGACAGCCGTGTGACCCGTGTCGGCAAGTTTTTAAGGAGAACTTCTTTGGATGAGTTGCCACAGCTTTTTAACATCCTCATCGGTGAGATGTCGCTCGTCGGCCCCAGACCCGAAAGACCTCAGTTCGTTGACAAGTTCAAGGAGGAGATCCCCCGCTATATGATTAAGCACCAGGTTCGTCCGGGCCTTACAGGATGGGCACAGATTAACGGGTACAGGGGAGATACTTCTATAAGAAAGAGAATAGAATACGATCTGTTCTATATAGAGAACTGGACATTCTCATTCGATATTAAGATCATGTTCCTGACAGTATTCCGCGGATTTGTGAACAAGAACGCTTACTAGGATTTTATAAGAACCGGTCAGGAATGAACTGCATAACAGATAAAGACGATATATTATCATAAAAAATCAGGGACGCCATATCAGGCGTCCCTTGTTATATCTGACCGTTTAACACGTTTTATGAGATCGACGAATATCCGAATCCGTTACAGATAGCATCAACTGCAACTCCCTGTCGGCACAAAGGACAGGCTTCGGGACTATAGCTGGCGTAATCCGGCAGGTCTCTGGTCGTATACAATGATCTGATAGGGATGTCCTCTATCTGGGTGGCAACGGAGAATATAGCCGAAATACCGATGGGCGTACCTCCGTAGAATCTGATGGTTCCGATCGCACTCCTTAATGTATCACCGGTAGTGGCTGTATCTATAAGGACTAGAACCTTTTTATTCTTGATCATGTGCGAGGTGTTCTCACGGAACATCATCTGACCGCCGACATTATATTCGGGATGCGTGATATACATGGTCTGATGACGGTTGGCGGAAATGATCCCGGCCTTGGTGAGCTTGTTAGCCATGTATGAACCGACGACATCGGTCCCGTTAAGACACAGGATCGTATCAATGATATCTGAGGCAAGATAAAGATCCGCGAGTTCTTCACCTGTAGCCCTGGCTTCACGCTGCCTGGCCTTCATGTCGGACAGATCCATGTAGTAGTTAACATGTGAGTTGGGTGTGATGAAGTGACCGGGTATGTATCTTAATACCACGTCCTTATTCTTAGTGTGATCGATCTTTTTGTAATCCTGCATTAATGTACCCCCTGAATAGAATTTATATCATCCGATGAACCGTATTAAGAGAGGTCATGTGATGATAGAAATATTATACCATTTTTAGACTATGTCGAACACCCCGAAAGGGGATTATGTAAATGTATACGTATCTCCACCGTATATCGTGCCTGCCCAACTTGACGAATACAATAAACTGTGAGAGAATACTACATTATGGGTCATAATGTGTAATCATGCCCATGATGTAGTATTTGCATTTGCATGAGGAGTAGAAAAATGTCAACTAACGAAAGACGTCCCGGAGCCAGACCTTCGGGAGGAAACATACATGGATCACAGTCATCAAGAAGTGCGCATCCGCAGGGAAGACCTGCGCCTTCAGGCCATCATCCCCAAAGGAGCGGACAGGCGCAAAAAGCTCCGAGGCCTCAAAGAACTCAGCGCCCCGTTCGTCGTCCTGACGGACCTAAGAAAAAGGGCGGTGCCGGCAAGATCATACTTATCATAGTGGAACTGCTGGTACTGGCAGGATTGGGAGTTGCGCTTTACTTCGTTTTGAATGCGACCAAATCAGGCAAGATGGATCTGCCTGTTGAAGATATCATAATAAACGAAGAGGTTAAGGAAAAGCTAAAGTCATCCGCAGGCGCTTCGGGTTCGGGTGATAACGGCAGTAACCTCAGCGGATACAGGAACATAGCTCTGTTCGGCGTCGACTCGAGAGAAGGAGCCCTCACAAAGAACACCAGATCCGATACTATCATGGTAGCTTCGATAAACCTCGAGACCGGAGACGTTAAACTGGTATCGGTATTCAGAGATACCTACCTTAATTTAGGTAATGATGAATATAACAAGTGTAACTCGTCGTATGCCAAGGGCGGTCCGAAGCAGGCGATAAACATGCTCAACATGAACTTCGATCTGGATATCACGGACTTTGTGACCATCGGATTTGACGGACTGATTGATGTGATAGATTCTCTGGGCGGAGTTGAGATTAACGTTCTTGACAGCGAGATCAAGCATCTTAACAACTACCAGATCAGTATGGTCGGCAAGAGCTCGGACGGTGTCAACTTCACCGCCAATGAAGGAGTCGATTACATACCCGTCAAGAGTTCGGGAGTTCAGACTCTTAACGGACTTCAGGCTACCGCGTACTGCAGGATCAGATATGTCGGTGATGACTTCCAGAGAGCGGAGAGGCAGCGTGCCGTAATAAAGGCCATCCTTGAAAAGGCCAAGGCTAATCCCGGTAAGCTCGCATCGATCGCCGAATCCGTATTCCCGAAGACATATACTTCACTTGACCTTAGTGAGATAGTCAGCATACTCGGCAATATTTCGAAGTATCAGATAGTGGATGAGGCCGGATTCCCCGATGAGAACTTAAGAGCCGGAGCGACCATAGGCAGCAAGGGAGCATGTATCGTGCCTCTGACACTTGCCGATAATGTAAAGAAGCTTCACGAGTTCCTGTTCGATGAAAAGGACTATGAGCCTTCAAGCGCCTGCCAGAACTACTCCCAGAAGATAATCAATGACGCAGGTCAGTACATGAAGAAACAATAATATTCGATCTGATCGTGGGGCCCCATGACGGGGTCCCACTTTTATTATATAATTGATTGAGGCATGGCAAAGGCCCTGCAAATTATGCCTTTTATCCTGAATGGATCGTGAGGATGGGATCATGGACCGAAAAGTAGACATTATCATTCCTGTTTACAGACCAACCGAATATCTGATGAGTCTTTTTTACATGCTCGACCGGCAGACTCTAAAGCCTGACAGGGTGATAGTCATCAATACGGAGCGTAAGTATTGGGATGCATTCTTTGAGGGATATGATGTTCTGTCCAGATATCCGTTTATAGAACTTCATCATATAAATAAGGAGGAGTTTAACCACGGCCTCACACGCAATATGGGAGTCAACCTGTCTGATACGGACCTTTTCCTTATGATGACCAACGATGCTGTTCCCAAAGACGAGCACCTCATAGAAAAATTAGCGCGGAATTTTGACGATCCGTCGACGGGAATATCATATGCCAGACAGCTGCCACACAAGGGCTGCTCCGTGATCGAAAAATATACCAGAGGGTTCAACTATCCGCCGGAGCGCATCGTAAAGGGCAAAAACGAGATAAAGACCATGGGTATCAAGGCATTTTATGCATCAAACGTATGCTCCATGTACCGAAGAGAAGTGTTTGACCGATTGGGTGGGTTTACTAAGACGGACTTTAACGAGGATATGATCTATGCAAGACGCATGATCGAGAGTGGCTATATGATCGTCTATGAACCAGAAGCCTGCGTTTATCATTCGCATGACTATTCCGGGATCGAGCAGTTCAGGAGAAACTATGATCTTGGACGTTCGCATGCCCTGCATCCGGAAATATTTGAAGATATCAGATCCGAGAACGAGGGAATAAAGCTCGTAAAGTCAACGGCTGTATATCTGCTTAAACACTTTATGCCTCTGCATGTCATAAAGCTCATATATTTAAGCGGCATGAAATTTCTGGGGTACAAATGCGGCCGTAAGGGAATAACGTTTAACAAATAAAACATTTTTTCTTCACAAAATGAACACAAACTGATCCTATACTTTAAGCTGTTAAAAAGAAAAAAGCGCAAGCTGCTTATATACAGCTTCCAAGGATTGGAGGTATCAAAATGGATTCATACGGTAATTACTCAAATTATTCACAGACTCCCGTTCAGGGCAGTCCCAATACCCCGAAGAAGAAAAAGGGGACATTTAAAAAGATACTGACAGGTGCATTTATCGGCATCGTATTCGGCTTGTTCGCCGGAGCAGGTTTTCTGGCAGTGAACTATGCCGGAGATAAGCTGCTCGGATTTGATTCCAAGTCAAAGATCACTAAGAACAGTACGAACGAAGCTGATGAAGAGTGGACGGAAAATGAAGAATATGATAAGGATTCCGCAAAGACTGACAAATCTGAAACAGATGATGAAGAGGACGAAGAATATACCGAAAGCGTAAGCCCCGATATAGCAACCGTAACTCCAGCCAAGGTTACGGAAGGCATCATCGATGTCAGCGATGTTGTTAAATCAGTCATGCCGGCTGTAGTATCTGTCAGCAATTCCTATACGGCTCGCATGCAGTATTTCGGACAGATATATTCGCAGGAAGCCAAATCGGCGGGCTCCGGCATTATAGTCGGCAAGTCCGACACGGAGCTTTTGATCGCCACCAACCAGCATGTGGTTGAGAGTGCCGATGAACTGGCAGTAGTATTTGTTAATGATGAGTCGGCAAGTGCACAGATCAAAGGTACAGACCCGGACAGGGACCTCGCGGTCATAGCTGTTCAGCTAAAGGATCTGGATCAGGAAACCATAGACGACATAGCGATAGCCAGACTCGGAGATTCTGATGAACTGGATGTCGGTGATCCCGTTATAGCAATAGGTAATGCACTGGGCTACGGACAGTCTGTAACGACCGGTGTTGTCAGCGCTCTTGATCGTCCGATAGCAGTATCAAGCTCGGAATCACCTTACGGAGACAGCGAGGTATCCAAATTCATACAGACTGATGCAGCCATTAACCCCGGTAATTCGGGCGGAGCATTGCTCAATGTTGATGGAGAGGTTATAGGGATCAATTCCAACAAGATCGGAGGAGAAGCCGTAGAAGGTATGGGATATGCCATCCCGATTTCAGATGCTGAACCGATCATTCGCAAGCTCATGAACAGAGAGACCAAGATCAAGGTCGAGGACGTCAACCAGGGTTACCTCGGTATCACAGGTGTCACTGTTGAAAAGGAATACGCTCAGATATACGGAATGCCTGTAGGTGTATATGTTTCATCTGTAGCGGACGGCAGTGCGGCAGCAGGTGCGGGTCTCGTCAGAGGTGATGTCATAACCAAGATCAACGGCCAGAAGGTTGAGAGCATGGAAGCTCTGAAGGAAGAGATGCAGTATTATTCAGCAGGCAGCAGGATCACGCTGACAGTCATGCAGGCGTCTCCGATGGGATACAACGGCAAGGAAGTCGAGGTTGTACTGGGAAGCGTAGATGATGTACAATACTGATCATGAAGATCACTGTACTCGGAGCGAGAGGCTCGGTCGCAACTGATGGAAACGAAATGACGGTATTCGGAGGTGCAACCTCCTGTGTACTGGTTGAAGCCGGCAATGAAGCGGTTTTTCTGGATGCCGGTACAGGCATAGTGCATGCACCCGATATAGGTGACAGACACATCAGTATCCTGATAACGCATCCACACATCGATCATATAGTAGGTCTGCCCTTTTTCCCCTGCATAACACAGCAGGACAGGCAGATAGATATTTATGCGGTACCAAGGCTAGGCCTTGATACCGCTTTGTTGATTAAAAAACTGATTTCTCCGCCTTTTTGTAAGATTTATCAAATAAACCCGATTGATATCAGAAGTGGAGTTATGTGCAGATGAAAGTCAATAAGATTATACGACAGCTATTGATAGCATGCCTGATGCTGTTCCTTATCGTACCGGTGTCAGCCGGATGTGCTTCAAAGGGCGAAAAAGAAGTCTCAAAGAGCGAAGAGACAGAAACAGACGATAAGCAGGAAAAGGATGAGTCTGAAAAAGAGGACAAGGAAAAGAAAAAGAAGAAAAAGAAAAAGGACAGTGACGAGCAGGTTGACATAACACAAGAGAAAAACACTGAACCTGAGAAAAATACAGCTGATCCTTCTAAGATCAGCCGCATGCAGATGGAGATACTCTATGAGTACAAGCTGGCTCAGGAATACGGCTACAATGAAGATGAACTGTTACAGCTTGGTATTTATTCCGGACTTTTGGACTTCGGATGGCCGGAATCGGCTGATTTTGATGGGATCAGATATGTGTTCCATGACATTGATTCAAACGGAACCGATGAGATGATCATAACCTATCAGGATAAGATCACGGATATATATGGATTTGACGGTGAAAAGATCATAAGGGCTTATGCTGTTTCCGCTGACAGTGAGGCAGTTCTTTTTTCAAACGGCATGCTGATGATAAACGTTCCGTTAAATGAGCAGGGACCGATAACAACCTGGTATGAGTTTAATTCGGAAATAGGTATGTATTTCCCTTCATTTGAAGCGTATTACCACGAAGGATATATTGAAGACTCGGAAAATGAATTCTATACTTACTGCTATGATGAATCCACAGCGAATGAGATAGTTGAAAGCTACAGAAATTACGGTACTATTCCGGTGTGGGCGTATGAATGGGGAGATACGATGACCGAGCAGGAATATAACGATATGTGTCCGGATGTTCCTGCTGTTGAGCTGCCCGAAGGGGAAAAGCTGTCGGATCTTGATATCCCCTCTGATTCCTGACTATTACTCTTAATATGATGAATTGTATAAATCAGCATGTTAAAAGGAAGTGCACTAACCCATGAAAAAGAAAAAACTGGTTGAACATTTATTGTTGGGATTTCTGTTACTGCTTCTGATGGTTCCGGTAACAAGCGGATGCGCGGGTAAGAACGAAAAAGAAGTATCCGAAAGCAATGATGATGACCGCGATGAGGATGATAAGCAGGATTCCGAAAAGAAAAAGCGCAAAAAGAAGAAAAAGAAAGATACTGATGAGCCTGAAGAAGAGCCGCCGATGGAAGAAGTGACCGGTATCTTCGTGCCTGCATTTTCATCAGGTGAGGTTGAAAATAACGGCGACTGGTTCGTCCGTGTGGAAGACAAAGTATATTACAGGATATTCAATACACGCGGATTGGAACGTACCACGATAATGGGAAGCTGTATTGCGGAAGTGCCGGAAAACCTCACATCTGAGCTTCGCTGCTATGATCTTAATTCAGGTCAGACCGATACCGTATGTGAAACAACAGGTACAGGTAAACTGTTTGCGATATCACAGGGATTTGTTCTTGCTGATCCGGTTTCCTTTAAGAGCATCCTTGCTCCGGTGGATGGATCGGACAGCAGGGAATATGCTGACGGAATGCCTCAGGCTGTTTCCGATGACGGAAGATACCTTGTTACGATTAGTTATCCGGACGGTGGCGATACCTGCCATATGATTTATCATGACGGGGTAAAGACCGGGCAGATCAACGAGGAACAGGCTGATTATATTGATATTTACGGCTTTTCTGGTGATAACCTTATCACCATGAACTGTGACTATTCAAATGATACATACACGCTTTGTTCATATGATGAACAGGGGGACTGTACCAGACTCGGAGATATGAAGGATGTCTTTGACGAGATTTACGGATATCCCGAACTTGGAATGATGGTCACGGATAAAAAAGATATTTATCTGACAGTAGGCTTTTACGACGGAACGGGTCATTTTCTGCAAGGCTGGGAGCTATTGAGGGCAACTCCGGATAAGGACGGGACACTTGAAAGAGTCGATACCACAGGTACTACAGCCATTGATGAGTTCACTATGCCCAAATTCTATCTTGATGATTCGGGCGAGGTTAAATTCTCGGCTCATCTTAAAGGAGATATCGCACTTTCCGAGGGCGCATACGGAGATCTTATATACTATGAGACACCTGACAAAATAAAAACTCTCAGAAAGAACTATATTTACGAGCAAACTGATTACTCATATGGCTCGGATTTCCTTCAGGACGCCGTTGTTTTTGACAATGACAAGGCATTTTTGATAAAGGCCGGTACGGTAAGGGATAAACTTTCTGATATAGGATGGAGACCGGCTTATACCCTGATGAGTCTTGATTTCATAGAGTTTTCTTTTTCAGATGACAATCTCGATGAAGACGGACTTGTTAAGGAACTTAATTACCTTGAATATGAATATTCCGGCGGATGGAACAAGGGTGATTTCAAATATGAGGATGTTGAAGGAACCTGGACTCTGTATGCCTATGAGACTGAAGGGGACTTCGAATATGCAGACAGTGATTCCAATAAAGAGCAGCTGATCCTTAATAGTGACAAAACGATGAGCTATGTCCGTTATAAAAATGACGGGGTGAGCATTGAGAAGGAGATAACGCTATTTCTAACCGATCCGGAATCTGAAGATCTCAGATTCTGCTATGAAACCGAAGAAGGAGCGGACGAGAAGCTTCAGATTGTGCTCATGGCACTTGACGAAGGAAGGCTCGATGCAGATACTACATTCTATTATAACGATGGAACACCCGGTGGATATTATGGCATTTACACCTCAGAGGAATTCTCAGAATGATTCTTGAATCAAAAAAGAAGACCTTAAAATGGGGAAAAGAAGGAATCATAAATGAAACATAATACGATTGCAAGAAAGATCCTTATGGGATGTCTCCTGCTGCTTTTGCTCATACCGACTGTGAACGGGTGCGCGATGGATTCAAAGGAAGTGTCCGAAAGCAGCTCCGATAAAGACGAAGACGACAGTAAAGACAGGGACACCGAAAAGAAGAAAAAGAAGAAAAAAGATAAGGACAAAGATAAAGAACAGGCAGAGCCTGAAATATCCATAGACGGAATGACATTTAACTATAACAACTGCTCATTTGACATGACAGAGTACGTTCCTGCGGCTAATGCCATTATGGACTATTATGTTGTCGGCGACTGGGTGATCCTGGATCTTCATGTCAATCCCCATTTCGGAATATATGAATTCTTCAACATGTATTATGCCGATTTTGTTTATGAGATACAGGGGGCAAACCTTACATGGCAGGGAGACGACCTTTCTACGGCTGTTTATACGATGTATAACGAGATATGCGATCTCTGGGGACGTCAGATAGCTCATATCGACGAAGCTGAACTCATGGGAGTTACATTTGTTGACGATGATACCATAGAGGCAGACTGCTGGAAGATAAACGATGAGGGTAAAGAGGAGACCTACACCGAAGAATTCGAATATGAAAATAACGATAAGGCCCTCCTTTCATGCGTAGAATATTACATGGGCAATGACAGAGCACTGGATCGGCTGATCAAAGAAGCCCCCGAAAATGCCGTAGCCTATGTGATGGTCAATCCGCCCGCGATCATTACAGAGAGGGCATATATCGGCGATGATGACGGAGACGGGCTTGATATACTAGGAGTGGTGAGCCTTAAGGACGCCCAGACGATGCATATTGAATCAAAGGATCCCGATGAGTCCGGAAATAATCAAAGATATATGGACAGATTCACGGACCTTTATAAGGGAGGTTCGGAATTTATCAGGATCACGGTACCTGAGGGAATCCCGACGGAATCGGTAGTGCTTGAATCCAAAGAACATGGTACGAATATCTGGGATATAGCCACAATTTCGGGAAAAAGCCCGCAGACAGGCACTTTTATCACAGCAAAGCGCTGATCGATGACTGTGATTTCTATATATATAGAAAAAATACAAAAATTCCTCATCAAAGGGGTTAAGAAACACAAAATCCGTCCGATAAATAATGTAAGAAACTAGAACTGGGACTACTATGGCCCGGTAAGGAAGGAGAAACAATATGCGTATCGAAGCTTATACCCAGGTACAGCAGCTTTACAAGGCGAACAAGCCCGCCAAGGTTCAGGAAACCAAAAAGACAGGATTTGCTGACCAGCTTCAGATCTCCAGCATCGGTAAGGACATCCAGACCGCTAAAACAGCAGTTGCTCAGTCTCCCGATATCAGAGCTGATCTCGTTGCATCAGTAAAGGAAAAGATCCAGGCAGGCACATATCAGGTTGATGCTGAGAGTTTTGCAGATAAGCTGTTTGCCAAGTACGAAGAGTTGAGGTAGCTTGAATGGCAAGTTTGATGGAAAACCTGATAGTCATATTAAATGATGAAAGTCAGGAATATGAGAACTTGCTCAAGCTATCCCAGACCAAGACTCCCATTATAGTAGCGGGAGACTTGGAAGAGTTAACACGCCTCACGGAAGAGGAACAGATCGTTGTCGGCAGGATTAACCACCTGGAAAATAAAAGGCAGGAGGTTTTCAACGACATAGCGAACGTTATCAACAAGGATGTTGAAACCCTGATGTTATCCGATCTGGTAGATATGCTATCATCCAGGCCGGACGAACAGCAAAAGCTCGCGATGGTTCATGACAGATTAAAGACTGTAGTACACGCGGTCAGACGTGTCAATGAACAGAACAGGGAGCTGATCAAGGAAGCATTGGAGATGGTTTCGGTAAACCTTAATATGCTCCAGGCGATGAAAGCAGCACCGGAAACGGCCAATTATGACAGATCCGCATACAATGCAGGTATGCAGATGGGAGTTGATAAGGTCGGATTCGATGCCAAGCAGTAACACTTTGTTGAGGAAACGTTATGTCTTTATTTGGTGGATTACACGTAGGCACCAGTGGCCTGCAGACATCACAAAATGCACTGAATACAGTAGCTCATAATATGGTCAATGTAGACACGGAAGGCTATACGAGACAGCAGATCTCGCAGGTTACCCGCCACTACAATACCATTTCTACCAGCGCGTCTGCGGTTTCCTATCAGCAGGTAGGTCTCGGCGTTTCTTTTGCTGAGGTCAAGCAGGTTCGCGATTATTTCCTCGATAAATCATTCAGAAAAGAATCAGGCCGCGCCGGGTTTTACGACGTATCCTGTGACGCCATAGAAGAAGTAGAAAAGATATTCCAGGAGCTGGACGGAGCGACATTTTCCGATTCGCTCAACAACCTCTGGGTATCGGTTCAGGAACTTTCCAAGGACCCTTCAAACTCCGTTAATCAGGGAGTTTTTGTCCAGAGATGTTCGGAGTTCGTATCCAGAGCACAGACAGTATACGATAATCTGTGCAAGTACCAGGATGATCTGGATTATACGGTCAAGCAAAAGACCGACAAGATCAACAGTCTTGGCAAAGAGATCAGAGACTTAAATGAGAGAATCTTAAAGATAGAATCGGCTCAGGTTGAGCATGCCAACGATCTTAGAGATCTCCGTAATTCCAAGATAGATGAGCTCTCGAGAATGGCCAGCATCAGTGTCAATACAGATATTGACGGCAACTATATCATTCAGCTCGAAGGTTTTGATTTCGTCACGGTAGGAGATGCCAAAGAGATCTCTTTGTACGAAGATCCCATTACAGGATTTAGGTATCCCTACTGGAAGGCTCTGGCCGAATATGATACCAACGGAGAGGTTATCCCTTCTTCGCTGGAGAGCGCATATATATTTGATCTTAAGCAGAAGATATCATCGGATCTTAATACGGATATAGGTGAATTAAAGAGTGCTCTGGTAGCAAGAGGCGATCACAGAGCCACATTCAAGGATCTGGTTGCCACTCCGTTAGACCCTTCGGATCCCAACTATGCAACTGATCATTCGGATTATGTTTATTCGGATATCAGTGACTCGGTAGCGATGAACGTTATGGCTGAGTTTGATGGTCTCATTCATGATGTTACCAAGGGTATCAACGATATTCTCAAACAGGCAGCAGAGAAGTACTACATTACCGATAACGGATATGCCACACTCCCGACTGCGGGATATATGATAGACTCAGTCACGGGAGAGCCTTACAAGATGTTCCTGCTTTCTCAGGACACGGATGGATATACAGTCAGTAACTTGTCTATTAATGAAACTCTGGTGCAGTCACCTTCACTGCTCGGCTTCATAAGACCCGACGGGATAGCCGACCAGGTATGTGCAGACAACCTGAAAAACCTGTTCTCGGAAGAGACTCACCTGCTCAATCCTGAGGTCAAGACCAGAACCAACCTCGCGAACTACTACAACAGCCTGATCTCGCAGGTATCAAATACCGGATACATCATGAGAGGTATTTCAGATAATCAGGAGGTTACGGTAAACAACTTAAGCTCCGCAAGGGAAGAGATTTTGGGTGTTTCTTCGGATGAGGAACTGAGCAACATGATAATGTTCCAGAATGCATATAATGCATCGAGCCGGTATATAAACGTGGTGAGCGAACTGCTCGAACACATAATCAGCACACTGGGAACGTGACAGATATTCACATATGATACTTGATCACCCCGCATGAAAGTGACGGGGTGTTTAACTCAAAGGGACAGGAAGGAGGAGCGTAATGCCTTCACAGTTTTTTGGATTGAACATAGCAGGCAGCGGACTCAGAAATGCCAATGCTGCGCTTAATACGACAGCTAATAATGCAGCTAACACACAGACAGAAGGATATTCAAGGCAGATGGTTGAAAGTGCTGCCGCAGATGCTCTTCGCACCTATACCACATACGGATGTGCCGGCGCCGGAGTAGAGACCATTGCCATCGAACGTATGCGTGACAGTTTTTATGATGTCAAATTCTGGAATAACAATGCCAATGTAGGCCAGTACGAGGCCAAGGCATATTTTATGAAGACGCTTGAAGATTACATAGACGATGACGGTTCCACAGGCTTCGTTACGGTATTTAACAAGATGAAGGATGCGCTCGAGTCGGTGACCACCAATCCGAGCTCCACGTCAACCAAAGCCCAGTTTGTTGCATCTGCTGAGGCTCTTACCGATTACTTCAAGACCTTTTACGGGAATCTTCGTGAACTTCAAAAGGACCTTAATCTGGAGATCAAGAATTGCCTGGATCAGATCAATTCGATATCTTCACAGGTTTCTTCACTTAACAAGCAGATAAATGTTATAGAGCTCTCCGGATCAAAGGCAAATGATCTTCGGGACAAGAGAGATCTGCTCATAGACAGACTGTCGGAGTTTATAGATGTGACCGCTGAAGAATATCCTGTTTATGATACCAATGACCCTACCAGAGAAACGGGCGGAACAAGATATGTTGTCAAGATAGCAGGAGGCCAGGTCCTCGTTGATTCAAACGACTACAGCACATTGAACGTTGTGGCCAGAGAGACCTATGAACGCGTCAATCAGACTGATGTTGACGG
>JAILAN010000031.1 GCA_024681595.1 Lachnospiraceae bacterium | reverse complement strand
TTCCCTGTTGTCAGGATACTGAACGGAGAAGAAGAAGGAAATACCGGAGAAGAAACAGGCAAGCTCCGATTTACGGGTGTCAGTGCGCTCATAGTAGATGATGAACCCATGAACCTCGTTGTAGCAAGCGGACTGCTCAAGGAGTACAAGATGTTCGCCGATACCGCGGAGAGCGGTAAAGAGGCTATAGAAAAATACAGGAACGGCGAGTATGACATTATATTCATGGATCATATGATGCCGGAGATGGACGGTGTTGAAGCCATGAAGAGGATCAGACAGGTCGGAGATGAGAGCGGCAGAACGCCGATCGTTATTGCTCTTACCGCCAATGCCTTAAGCGGTGCCAAGGAGATGTTTATGAGAGAAGGCTTTGACGGATTCATAGCCAAGCCTATCGATATAGCGGAGTTCGAACGTGTAGTAAAACGTGTTCTCCCCGAGGAGATGATCAAAATTGAGGGGAGGTCACAGTCATGAAACTGTTAGACAGGATTAAAAAACGAATCGATACATTTTTGTTCAACTCTGCAGTTGATTCGAGGGATCGTGCATTCGTGGTCTTTTCGGTATCTGAGATCGGCGCACTGATCGCATCATTGATCGTTGGCATTTTTCTGCATGAACCTGCATCTTCTACGATCGCCCAGCTGGTGATCATCGTTATCTGCATTTCTTTACTCATAATGACTCTGAAAACAGGAAGACTCAAGGGAGCCAGGATAGTGGTCGCATTTATACTGATCTGTTTCTTGCAGCCGTTGTTGTTCTTTACAAAGGGCGGGATACATGGCGGAGCTACATTGTCTATACTGCTGGGTAGCTTTTATCTTGTTATGGTCCTTGAGGGCAGGTTCAGGATTATCATGTGTCTGGCTGATCTGTGCATCCTGGTTGCTTGCTGGATAACAGCATATTTAAGACCCGAACTGGTGACAGAGTACAACAGGGAATCCGACTACATTTTTTCTTTTTCTAAATATATTATTTCATGGCTTGTACTCACTGCCATAATCACTTTCCAGACCAGGATATATCAAAGACAGGCCAGGATCTCCGAAGAAAGCGCCAAAGAGCTTAAGGAACTGAACCGTGCCCAGAACAGGTTTTTCTCCAGCATGAGTCACGAGATCCGGACTCCGATAAATACCGTACTGGGACTTAATGAGATAATCCTTCGTCAGGAGGATGCATCGGATGAGATCAGAAAGGATGCCAGAAATATTCAGGGCGCCGGAAGACTCCTTCTTGCACTCATTAATGACATTCTGGATATCAGTAAGATCGAAGCAGGCAAGATGGATATAGTGCCTGTCAATTATAATGTTTCATCGCTCCTTTCAGAGGTCGTTAATATGATCTGGCTAAAGGCTGAGGAAAAGGGGCTGAAATTTAATGTTGATATCGATCCCAATGTCCCCGAGATGCTGTTCGGCGATGAAGTGAGGATCAAACAGGTACTCATAAATCTACTTAACAATGCGGTTAAATATACGCAGGAAGGTTCAGTCAGCCTCCACATGGAATGCGAGTTCCCTGAAACAGGAGAAGCATTCCTTAAGATCAACATATCCGATACCGGAATGGGCATCAAACCGGATGCTCTGCCGCATCTGTTTGATACTTTCCAGCGCGTGGACGAAGAAAAGAACCGCTACATAGAGGGAACGGGACTTGGTCTGTCTATCGTTAAGCAGCTCGTAGAACTGATGAACGGCGAGATCACCGTTGACAGCGTATATGGCGAGGGATCCGTATTTGCGGTAACACTTAAACAGGGTATTTCATCGGATAAGCGTATTGGTGATATCAGCGTTTCAAATGCCGGCCATTTAGGCACAGACTCCAAATTTGCGCACAGTTTCCACGCTCCGAGCGCGAGCATACTCATAGTAGACGATAATGAAATGAATCTGCAGGTTGAGTCAAAGCTGCTAGACGGAACTGAAATGACGGTCGATATGGCAATCTCAGGTGCTGAAGCACTGGCCAAAACTCTCGAGAAAAGATATGACGTTATCTTCATGGATCATCTGATGCCGCAGATGGATGGAATAGAGTGTTTTAATAAGATACGTACACAGAACGGCGGACTCAATACCGACGTTCCCATAGTAGTCCTTACGGCTAATGCGGGTGGAGAGAACATAGATCTATATAATAATACTGGCTTTGACGGCTATCTGGTCAAGCCGGTTTCGGGCCGCCAGCTTGAAAACATGCTGATCGAGCACCTGCCTACTGAAAAAGTCATGATCAGCGCCGATAGCGAAATGACCGGTTCGGTAATGAGCACCTCGAGCGGGTACAGCAGGAAGAAACCCGTTGTCATTGCAACGAGTACGATGTGTGATCTGCCGAAGGAGGTCGTCCGGGATCTGGGTATCAGCCAAATACCGTATACCGTTACCACAGATGACGGAGTGTTCTATGACAGTATAGATATCGATTCGGAGGAACTGGTCAGATATATGGGCGAAGAACTAAGGTTTGCGACATCAGATCCGCCGACAGAGGATGACTTTATCGAATTCTTCTCATCTGAACTGCAAAAAACGCACCATGTCATATTTATCACACTTTCTTCCGGCAGCAGCAGAGAGTATGGGCGTGCGGCAAATGTCGCAAAATCCTTTGATAATGTTACGGTCATAAACTCGGAATTCGTATCAAGCGGTACGGGTATACTGGTTCTCGTTGCCGCCAGACTGGCACAACAGCATCTGCCGGTTGAAAAGATCGTCGCCGAGCTTGAGGAAGCCAAAAAGTATATCCGTTGTAGCTTTGTTGTAAGGAACACGGATGTTATGGCCAGGCGTAAGATTATCAGCCCTTTCATCAACAGCGCGTTGAATGTTCTCTGGCTGAGACCTTTGCTGCGTGTCAAAAACGGCAGCCTTGGCGTAGGTAAAATGCTCTTTGGTAATGACCTTAGATGCTACGAAAAATACATTAGATCCGCCTGTACTCCCAAGGCTGAACCCGACTTGTCATTTGCGTTTGTTACATATGCCGGAATGGAGGAAGAGGAACTGCTGTGGATCCGTGATAAGATCCTGGAGAGAATTCATTTTGAAAATATCATATTCCAGAAGGCGTCTGCCGGTATCACATCTAACTGCGGCGGCGGAACCTTCGGTGTCCTTTATATGTTAAAGGGCGACAGAAATTATAACCTTGGATCATTCCTTTCAACGGAGATCATAGATTCAGATATCGAACTTTTCGATGTGGATGAAGATGCGGATGCGATCTTGGAGGATATCACGGCTGCTGCTGAAGATGATGGCACACCGGTCATAGAACCTTCCGGGGAAATGCTTGACAGGCAGATTAAGGAGCCGGCCTGGTATGAGAATATTCCCGGGATAGATTCCAAAGCAGCGATCAAAAACAGCGGCTCCGAGGAAGCTTTCCTTAGCGTTATCAGGATCTATTATGATACCTTTGATATTAAGTCCGGGGAGATACAGAGCTTCTATGACAGCGAAGACTGGGAGAATTACACGATAAAGGTTCATGCCTTAAAGAGCAGTTCGCGTCTCGTAGGAGCACTGCAGCTGGGAGAGGCCGCAGCAGCACTTGAAAATGCCGGCAAGGATGGAGATATCGATTTTATAAAAAACCACCATGAGGATATGATGAATGCATACCGGGATATCAAAGATGCACTGACTCCGGAGCTGGGATCAGACGAAGACCGTCCCGAGATCCCTGCGGATATGCTTTCGGATGCGTATGCGGGACTTGGAGAATTTGCCGATGCCATGGATTATGAGCTGTCCAAGATGGTCCTTGATTCAGTGAATGAATACAGCCTTCCCAAAGAAGATGAGGAGCGTTTTGACAGACTGAAAAAAAGCCTTTCAGCCATGAATTGGGAAGAAATCAGAGATATCTTAAAGGAAGTATGATAGAATATCATAATACAGGTGTCACAGCACAGGGGAGATTTGGATATGGCCAACAGAATACTCGTAATAAGTACTACTGAGACATTTACGGTCCGTGGACTCCAGATGAAGTTAAAGAGCATAGATACGGAACCGGTCTTTTCCACGACTAAACTCAAAGAGGTTCAGCCTCTTTGTGAAGCCGCTGATCTCATTATACTTTATACTGATGACGACATAGGAAGGGCCGCTGATGTACTGGTATATCTTAAGGATCACTCGATCGCCACAGACAAAAAGATCATAGTTATAGGCTCGCAGGCAGAATATGATGTTGTAACCGGTCTGATACCTGACAGTCTCATACTTAAATTCTATGAGCGCCCCCTTAATATGGAGAAGTTCCTTGACGAGACAGAGGACTTCTTTAAAAACGGTTCACAGCTGAGCAAGAAAAAGAGCATCCTCATCGTGGACGATGATGTTTCCTACATGACCATGATAATGGGGTGGCTTAAGGATCTGTACAGAGTCTCTGTAGTCAATTCGGGCATGCAGGCTATAACATGGCTTGCCAAGAACAGTGTAGACCTCATACTTTTAGACTATGAGATGCCGGTAACGACGGGACCGCAGGTCCTTGAGATGATAAAATCCGACCCGTCCACCAGAAACATTCCGGTGATCTTCCTTACAGGCAAGGATGATAAAGAGAGCATCATGAAGGTCCTGGATTTAAAGCCCGCAGGATACCTGCTCAAGCAGATCGACAGAAAGGGACTGCTCAAAGCCCTGTCCAATCATTTCGCTGCCCAGATGGCTAAAAAAGTGTGATATGAAGAACAAGATCGCCGTATGCGCTAACGGATGGAACTACGATTCCTTGTGTGATGCGCTTGATGGTATACAGGAATACGCTAAATTAGAAGATTTTGATACATTCGTTTTTTTAAGCTTTGCTTCATACAGTGAGCATACCGAGCTCATGCAGGGCGAGCTTAATATCTATCAACTCATGGATCCGTCCGAATACGATGGAGTCATAGTCTTTTCGACTGCGATAAATTCCGTTGATACCGCTGTTTCCCTGTGCAAAAATGCATATGATAAGAATATCCCCGTAGTCAGTATCGGAATGGAGATCGACGGGGTCAGTTCCGTATGCGTCAGTAACGACGAGGGAATGAGGGAACTGGTTCGGCACCTTATTGAAGTGCATGATGTAAAAAGGGCGTTTTTTATCGGAGGGACCCCGGATCATGTGGACAGCGTCGCCCGGTTGAATGTAACCAGGGAAGTATTTAAAGAGCATGGCCTTACGATATCCGATGATGATTTCGGATACGGAAGGTGGACGTACAGATATACGGCTGAACTGATCGACCGAGTCGTTGATTCAGACAAAGGACTCCCGGACGTATTCATATGTGCCAACGATATAATGGCCATGGCTGCATGTACCCAGCTTCAGGACAGAGGTTACAGCGTTCCGGAGGATGTTATAGTTACGGGATTTGACAACTGTCACGAGGGCAAGTTCTTTTACCCTGCGATTTCCTCTGTGGATCAGAATTACAAAGAAATGGGCTATAAAGCCTGTGAGATCATATTTGACCGTATACACGGTAATGACAGTATTGTCAGGGAAACTGTCCACTCGCAATTTGCCTGCGGTAACAGCTGCGGATGTGAGGGCGACAGGGATTATGAAGATATGCGTATCCAGTACTGCCGCCAGTCCTTTAAGAGGGACATGAATTCCAAATTGCTCGAGCAGAACGAGAGAGGCATCAGACAGATGCTGGCAGATGTGCCTGATTACAACTCCATTAAGGAGACTCTGGGTGCACATTATGAGAGAAGCCATCAGTTCGAAGGAGACGGTTTTCACATCGTTGTTTATGATGTTTTTTTCCGCGATGTCATGCTAAGTGAAGAAGATCTGTGGGCCAGAGGAGACAGTATGGAGCTGGAACCTTTGGTGTCACTCATCAATGGAAAACTCGCGCCCGGACTTCAGGTCCGTCGCGATGTCATAGTACCCGGATATCACAAGGAACCCGGAACACAACACGTCATGTTCTTCATGCCGATGCATCATTTTGCGTATAATTACGGATATGTGGTTCTGACGGATTTCCCTTATCTTATCACCGAGAACATGCTGTACCCTTATATGGAAAAGCTCCAGCAGTCCATCAGACTGATGCGTACCAATCTAAGGCTCAAGGCTCTTTCGGATCGCGATCAGATGACGGGACTCTTTAACAGATTCGGATATGAGAACAAAGCTCTGCCGCTTTATGAATCAAGCTTAAGGGCTAAGACCGGTGTGATGGTCATGTTCGTTGATATCAATTACATGAAGCGTATCAATGATGAATTCGGACATCTTCACGGAGATAATGCAATTATGACCGTGGTGTCCGCGATAAAGGCCAATATAAGGGAAGATGCGATAGCAGTAAGGTTCGGAGGCGATGAGTTCCTCATCATATCACCTGTTGCTGATGAGAAAGAAGCATCGGTTGTAAGAAACTCGATACTTGGTTTCCTGTATGATAAAAATCTTGAAAAATCAGTTCCCTATGAGATATCCGTCAGTATCGGATTCGTAGTTACCGATCCTGAATCACGTCCGGATGCCACTTTGGAGGATTACATCAGAGAGGCTGATAAACTGATGTATGAGATCAAAAAAGAAATGCATATGAAGAACGACAGGAGAAGAAGCTGAAAGAACATAAATATCTGATCATAAAAGCATAGACAGATAACAGAAAAGATTGGTAAAATATATACGTTGTGATTTAAGGGGCTATAGTTCAGTTGGGAGAACGCTTGCATGGCATGCAAGAGGTCACCGGTTCAAGTCCGGCTAGCTCCACTCCCCGGCATGACGGAAAATGGTTAGCAGGCTGATGCCAAGGACGCAATAACCTGATCCGGCAACCGGAATATATGAAAACCAACAGGAGGAAATGTTATGAAAAAAAGAATCTTAAGCAGCATTCTTGTTATCCTCGCAGCACTCAGCCTTTTCGGATGTAACGGAGGCGGTGCCAAAGGCGGTTCAGGTGACAAGACATGGATCATCGCAACGGATACTTCTTTCAAGCCCTTTGAGTACACTGATGACAGCGGCAAGTTCGTGGGTATCGATATGGATATCCTGGCTGCAGTTGCCGAAGATCAGGGATTCAAGTATGAAGTACAGGTTCTGGGATGGGATGCGTCTATCGCAGCATGCCAGGCTGGTCAGGCTGACGGAATGATCGCAGGTGCATCTATCACCGAGGAGAGAAAGGAATCAGGATGGATCTTCTCTGATGGATATTATGATGCCAACCAGTGCATGGCAGTTGAAGCTTCATCTGACATCAAGGGATTTGCAGATCTTGACGGACAGTCAGTAGCAGTTAAGACAGGAACCATGAGTGCCAGCTACGCTGAGAGCCTCTCAGGAGACTACGGATTCACCGTTACTTACTTTGAGGATTCTCCGACAATGTATCAGGCTGTAGTAGGCGGACAGGTTGCTGCTTGCTTTGATGACACACCGATCATGGCTTCCAACATCAAGGATAACGGACTGGCACTTAAACTCGTAGATGGTACGGGCAATACCCCCGCTGCATACGGATTTGCTATCTTCAATCCCGACAACCAGAAGCTGGTTGATATGTTCAACGAAGGACTTGCTCACATCAAGTCTAACGGCAAGTACGACGAGATAATCAACAAATATCTCGGAGAATAATGTATTTATGCTGTGGGTAGGGCTAGCTCTGCCCACAGTTTGTTATGAAAGGTTTTTATGATCAAGATAATCACGGTATATGGGGCGATGCTCCTTACTGCATTGTCCAGAACATTACTGCTGGCACTCCTGGGACTTTTCTTTGCATGCTTTATCGGAATGATCTTCGGCATCATGGGAGTGCTCAAGAACAGGGCATGCAACATCATCTCACAGGTGTTCGTGGATATAATCCGCGGAGTTCCGATGATAGTGCTGGCCTTTTTTATCTATTTCGGCGTACCCTATTTCTTTAACACCATAATCGGAGGATTCTCTGTATCACTTACCGCACTTCAGGCTGGAACCATATGTCTGGCACTTAACTGCGGAGCATATATGGCAGAGATAGTAAGGGCCGGAATACAGTCTGTAGACATCGGTCAGATGGAAGCAGCCCGTTCGCTGGGACTGACCTACAGCCAGGCTATGCGCAAGGTCGTGCTGCCTCAGGCTATAAGGACGATGATCCCCGCATTCATAAACCAGTTCATCATTACGCTGAAGGATACATCGATCCTGTCTGTTATAGGATTCCCGGAACTGGTCAATACTGCCAAGAACGTACAGGCCAACACGTTCATGTCATTCCAGACATGGGCGATAGTGGGCGTGATGTATCTGGTAGTTATAACAATCCTTTCACGCAGTGCAAAGGTCGTTGAAAGGAGGCTTAACGTTGGAAGACAATAGAGAAGTTAAGATAAGTGTTAAAAATCTGAAGAAGTCTTTTGGTGATCTGGAGGTATTAAAGGATATCAGCACCGATGTTTATGCAGGAGAAGTGCTGTGTATAATAGGACCTTCGGGCTCAGGTAAATCCACATTTTTAAGGTGCTTAAACAAACTCGAAAAAGCAACAGCCGGCAGTATCACTATAAGCGGCTGCGACATCCTGGCCAAAAAGACGAATATTAACACTGTGCGTGAGAATATCGGAATGGTATTCCAGCATTTTAATCTGTTTAACAATCTTAATATCATAGATAATCTGACACTGGCTCCGATCCAGCTTAAAAAGTGTTCTAAGCAGGAAGCCATAGAACGTGCCAGAAAAATGTTAAAAAGGGTCGGCCTCGAGGATAAGGCAACGAGCATGCCCCACCAGTTATCCGGCGGACAGAAACAGAGAGTTGCTATCGCGAGGGCACTTTGCATGGAACCCGATATAATGCTGTTTGATGAGCCTACATCCGCTCTCGACCCGGAGATGGTAGGAGAGGTACTGCAGGTTATGAAGGGCCTTGCCGCAGATGGTATGACGATGATCGTCGTAACACATGAAATGGGATTTGCACGTGAGGTTTCCGACAGAGTCATTTTCATGGATGCTGGCTATATCGTTGAAGAAGGCACTCCACAGGAGCTGTTGAGCAATCCGCGTGAGGCCAGAACGATTGATTTCCTTAACAAGGTTCTTTGATACCACGGGGGGACTATGAAGAACATAATTACGATCAGCCGACAGTTCGGCTCGGGCGGAGGAACCATCGGCAAGATGGTAGCCCAAAGGCTCGGATATTATTATTGCGATAAAGACATGATTCTGCGGGCAGCCCTTGAGAGCGGGAGCCTGACACCTCAGGAAATTCATTATTACGATGAAAAGGTTCCCAAGGAATTCGGTTTCGGACAGAGTCTTTTTGATTTCTACAACAAGCCTCTGGATGAGAGACTCTTTAAGGCTCAGACCGAGGCAATCAAAAAGGTTGCCGAAAAAGGCAACTGTGTTATTGTAGGACGAAATGCCAACATAGTCCTTAAGGAGTATGACAGGACTCTGCATGTGTTCGTTTCTGCCACGGAGCATTTCAGGATCGAGAGGATGAAGAACGAGATGCCCGGGGTTTCCGAAGACAAGGTTCGCGAAAGGATCCGTGCTGTAGACCGCACGAGAAAGAAATACTGCAAGCATTATACCGATACCGAATTCGGAAATGCGATGTACTATGATCTGTCCTTAAAGAGTTCAACACTTGGGATAGATAACTGCGTTGACATCATCTGTCGGACAGCAGAACTTTAACGGATGATCTTAAAGACAGAGCTTGAACTGGTGATATATGATACCGAGAAGGTATTGCTGTAAATGAAGGAACTTAAGGGGATAGCTGCTTCGGGGGGAATAGCCATCGCCGGTGTACTGAGGATACAGGGGGAAAATGCCTCGGGAAACTACCGGATGGATCCGGCTGAATCGAAGAAGCTGTACAGAGAAATCAAAATACTGGCACACAAAGAATTCGGGAGGCTTAAATCCCTTTCTGAAGGATCTGACGGAACAATGTC
>JAILAN010000192.1 GCA_024681595.1 Lachnospiraceae bacterium | reverse complement strand
CCCTGATTGATCCGCTTTTCATGTGCGAGCTGCCAGTCAGCCTCCGAAATGATCGCCTCATGACATCCGTCATATATCGGGTACTCGTCCTGCTCTACGATATGCATCTCGTTACGGGTTCTGATCTTCTTCTCCGTACGTCGCCTGCCATATGCGATCTTCCCCATATATACAGGGTTATCAAGGACACTCTTTATGAACCCCGATGAAAATCCCGGTATTGTATTATTCTGTCGAAGTTTTTTCGTATAGCCATTATCATTAAGATATGTTGCCACACCTCTTATACCGGAATTCGTATGGATGTAGCGGTCAAATATGATGAGGATAACCTCTACCTCATCATCGGCGATCAGGAGCTGCCCGTTTTCAAGCTTATAGCCGTAAGGCGCAAAGCCGCCGTTCCACTTGCCTTCCTTTGCCTTCTGTTCCCTGCCTGCCATGGTCTGTGTACGGATATTCTCACGCTCGATCTCTGCAACGGCTGACAGGACTGATATCATAAGCTTGCCGGCATCCTTGGAAGAGTCGATCCCGTCCTCCACACAGATCAGATTCACGCCATAGTCCTGCATGATCTGAAGGGAATTGAGAACATCCGCGGCGTTTCTTCCAAATCGTGATAATTTGAATACAAGGACATACTCCACACCGTCCTCCTCGCTCTCGATCTTCTCCATCATATGGACAAACTCCGGTCTGCCCTTGATGTTCTTGCCGGAATGACCTTCGTCAGAAAACTCTTCCGCTATGGTCATATCCTGATATTCGGCATATTTACGCAGCTTGTCCTTCTGTGCATCCAGGCTGTACCCGTCCACCTGTATCGCAGTGGATACGCGGGTGTAGATATAGCATTTCTTTTGTTTCTTCACTCGGACATCGTTTTACCCTGTCCGATAAGTATCGCATTATAACTTTCCATATTTGCCAGTACAAGAAGCTGGTTAAGATTTGCATCATCACGGATGTTACCCTTCTTCCCGGGATTAACATCCCGCCATTGCTTTGCCGTCTTTCCAAAAAGAACCACATTCAACATATCCGCTTCATTAGCGTACTTATATGAAATCTGTTCCGGCGTCAGCTCCGGCGGAATCAGATGATCCTTGATCGCATCAGTATGGATGCGGTAATTCAGCTTGGCGATCTCACGATTGAGGTTCCAGTTAAGGGACAGGCGGCTGTTCTCGTCCTTCTTAAGTCGCTGATAGTCTTTCATGATATAAAGCTTAAACTCAGCCGATACCCAAGAAGCAAACTCAAGTGCTATATCAGAATGAGCGTAGGTTCCACCATAACGACCAGCCTTTGTAACAATGCCTATGGCATTCACACCTTCTATCCATTTTGTCGGAGACATGGTAAATGCGTTCAGACCTGCTTCTCCTCTAAACAGGTCGAATTCGACCTGTTTAAAATCCGGATTGTGTAAACTCTCCCAGATGCCAAGGAATTCTATTGTTTCACGACTCCTCATCCAATTCTTTATTACATCATGTGGCATATCACTTTTATAACGGGCTATATCTGTAAGTGATATGAATTCATTTTCATAACCCAAGGAATTCAACAACATCCCTTTCTCGAAGCCAGTTATGTATTGTTACCGACGGCTGGATGCTTTTATATTTTGCAATATCCGTCAGAAAAATAAACTCATTTTTGAAATCTGTTGTATAAATGCCGATGTCAATCCCGGCCGCATGTATTGTTTCTTTCTTTATCGTCTTAGTCATATTATTTCACCTCCCCGGTCAGATAATCATATAATTTTTCAGAAGAACTGAAGTCGATATCATGGCCATTCTCGTCTGTGATAATGCCCGACTCATATTTTCGTCCATAATCCAATTCATAAATATAATAGTCAATGTTTTCAACTGCATCCTTCAGCAGTTTTCGAAGCAAAAATACCACGGTGCTCTCATGTGAGATCTGAAGTGCCGCCCCATTGCAAAAATCACACTCTACGTTATCCCTGCTATCATGGAATAGACTATCACAAATTCTTCTTTACTGATACTTGCACTGAATTCTTTGTCATTTTCATGCAATACCCTGTGAATCATCCTCTCGACTTGCTGAAATCGTACTATCGCCAATGTTCTCTTATCTCGCATCCGTGTCCGATATGCCCCGACCGTTCAAGGGAACAAGTCAGACAACCATGAGCGTTCAGGGAAACATATCCAACAGCTCTGAGCAACCGATGATGGCAGTGTGTGAGCCTTTTTTATTGTACGATCATTTCCAAAAGTTCTTTTATATACAGCTCAGGGTGATTGATGGAATATTCTCCATGATACAGGCCGTCCTTTATTTCAAGACGGCTTTCGGGTAACATCTCATGCAGAAGCTCTGCGGAGCGAATCATCTTTTTCTGTTCTTTTTCTCCAACAATAATGCGAACCTGAGCGCGGCTGTTTTGGATTCCCGGTTTTAATTTATATTCTGTATTCGCCTTCAGGAACGCGATCATGTTGCTTTTCGAGATTTTCGACGTGTCTTGATAATAGTCCTCAAACAGATCTTCACGAATACGAAGATATTGAAACTGCTTTTTTGCAAACCATTTCTTCTGAATCAGGCTATAGCTTGATGCAAAGGTCGGTTGGATCAAGGCATTTGTTATCTTGGAAGAGATAACGGACGCGCTTTCGATAATAGCGTATCGGCAGATATCCCCGTGCTGCGATAGCATCTCCGTCAATACCTGAGCACCTAGGGACAGTCCTCCGATCAGCAGTACCGACCCGCCATACTCGCTGTCAATTAAAGAAACGATCCTGCTTGCGTTTTCCTCTATGCTGATAAAGTCATTGTCGCTGTCTGCATGACCATCAAGGATCGGTAATACTACATGGTAACGATCACCGAGCAATTCCACTTCTGCTCTGTAATTCCACCATGATAATCCGCCACCGTGAAGCAACATGATTATGTCTTTATTATGTTTTCCATATTCCACTATTTTCATGCCTGCTCCAATCGTTTTTAGTTTTTGACATCTATCTCACAGCCACAACCCGCCGTTATTCATATCACTAACTCAACCCTATGACATCTAAATGGCCTACTCAACCCTCCGAACAATTCCTTTGATATGTTCTGTCGGAGCGATTTTCGCGGCTCAATTTGCGCTCAGCCGCTGATAGTAAAATGCCCGAAAAGCCCGGAAATACGGAACTTTTTTGCACTTCACCGGTCAGCACGTGACATCAATACCACCGTCTCCACATGCCTCGGAACTCTCGTATCCGTGTTCGCTGTGCCTTTCCCGTTCAAGAGAATAAGTCAAAAGGCTATGAGTGTTCAGGGGAACATGTTCAACAGCTCTAAGCAGCCGATGACGGCAGTGTGGGAGCCTTGGTGTATCTGT
>JAILAN010000165.1 GCA_024681595.1 Lachnospiraceae bacterium | reverse complement strand
CTTTCATAAAACCCCGGTCTTATCCCTTCACTTTTAAAGCCAAAGCCTTCATAGAGCTTAATTGCCGCTTCATTAGAGATCCTGACCTCCAGCGTCACGTCTCCTACTCCGAGACTGTCGCATTTTTCCAGAACTGTCCGAACGAGCATACGGCCTATCCCGCGTCTTTTGCGGTCTTCACTCACAGCTACATTTGTGATCTCGCCCTCACCCGACAGTTCCCGAAGTCCTATGATGCCGACTATCCTGCCATCTTCATCTGCCACATAAAAGTGTGCATACGGTGCTTCGATCATCTCGGCAAAGTCAGATTCCTTCCAGGGCATACTGAATGTACGTTCCTCAAGGGCTGCTGCCTCCCGGACGTCACTTAATGTCATCGGTCTTATAATTGGAGCCTTTGTTGACGATCCCCTCATTCTTTTCTCTCTCGGCCTGGGAGAGCCTTAAATACTCGGGCGCGTGATCAAAGCAACTGACATAGCGTCCTTCGTTATAGTATCTGTATGCCAGGAAGCAGAATGCCGATGCCCTCTGTCTGTTCATGTGAGGCGGGGCATATGAGTGTGGCACACTCAGTGCTTCATCTATCCTGTCCTTAAACACCGGAACTCCGTCACCCAAAAAGATAACGTCCCTGCCGGTCCTTGCGCATTCTTCGGACACCCGGTCAATTATCTCCTCAATTGATACGGCACAGTCAGGAAGGATCGTTTTAAGTTCAAATCCCTCTTTACAGTGCTCAAATTCAAATATTCCGGTATATACCTGTGAACGTCTGGCATCCATGATGGGACATACGAGCGATGATGTCCCGTACAGATTGCATGCCATGCCTTCGAGCGTTCCTATCTCGATTATCGGAATATCAAGGGCCTGTGAGAGTCCCTTGGCGGTAGCAGACCCTATCCTTAATCCGGTAAAAGATCCGGGACCTTTGGATATGGCTATCGCATCCACCGTATCCATATCAAGCTCCGTCATGCGCTTTAGCTCATCGAGCATCGGAAGCAGTGTCTGCGAATGCGTCTTTTTATACTGAACGTTGTATTCGGCTATTAAATTATCATCTTCGGTAATGGCTACCGAGGCGGTAAGCCCCGAGCAGTCAATGGCTATAATCTTCAATCATTCACCTTCGGATTCGACCAGGATATGCCTGTGGTCAAAGCCTTTATCAAGATCTCTGGTGATATCCACGCGTATGTATCTGGCAGGCAGGATATCCTCTATGTTATCCGCCCATTCTATCAGGCTGATGCCGTCTGAAAAGACATATTCGTCAAATCCTATCTCGTCCATTTCAGAACTGTCGGCTATCCTGTACACATCAAAATGATACAGGGGATATTTCCCTTTATCATATACCTGAAGTATCGTAAATGTCGGAGAACTGACCGTATCCTCTATTCCAAGTCCTGCGGCAAATCCTTTGGCAAAAACGGTCTTGCCTGCTCCGAGGTCTCCGTTTAGCGTATATACCTGTCCGGGTTTTGCTTCTTTAGCCAGCTTTTTGCCGAATTCATATGTATCTTCGGGAGTTTCGGAATCAAATTCAATTGCCACGTATCTTCACCTTCCTAGGATCCATATGAGTCGATATCATTTTAATCAGCGCACTTCTTTGGTCTGAGAGCTGCTTCTTTGGAAAGATCGAAGCCTTGACTCTGGATGTGTAAATGACTATGCTTCCGGGAGTTGAAACAGCCTTGACCATATCATCCCACGACTGGCTCTCGCTGCTGTCACCCTGTGAGACTGTGATGCCCTCATCATTCATCAGATAATGAAGCGGTTCTTTAAAGGCAGGAGTTTCAAGATACTGCTTGCGCGAGCGCATAAACAACGATACCGGCAGATAAAACAGTATTACCAGCCCTCCTATCAGATACAGGATCTGATATCCCTTTAAATATACCAGTATCATAAAAAAGCCGCAGACCGTCCCAATGATGCCCGACATTCCGGTGTAGGTGTGGTACATCATATAATCAAAAAGGTCATTCGGAGTTATCTTTATGTCAAATTCAAGTTCCATGTTTTCCATGCCTTATATATGTATGTCAACAACACTTTCGGTCCTTTGACCTGATTTTTCCTTAACGAGTTCCATATAAAAATCCGCCATGGTCGTCCACTTGTATGGGAAGGACCATAAAAAGCTGAAATACAGAGTAAAGATTCCAAGCACATGCCATGGAATAAATGACAGGGTCAGATACAGGTATTTGCCCCAGTTGCCCCTAAGGAGCGATATGCTCCGTATGAGCACTTCCCCGGCATCCAGCTCGGGATAGTCGAGCATATAAAACAGCGTCTGTGAAAAAATGACATTCACGGCAAGCGTTATGAGGAACTGTGCCAGGAACACCAGACATGCCTTCGACGTTACGGGATAAAGATCATAAGACAGCTTCATAATGGTCTCATAATCACCCGACTGCATGAGGCTTAGCATGGTCGAAGTATCCGGAAGAACGCTTGAGAGTCTCTCCGATATGATAAACGCCGGAATATCCGTGAGCATTAAGACCAGTGCAGGGATCAGCCGCAAAAGGATTATCCTGCCCGTCTGGTTCTTAAATCCGTAGAAAAGGTCGCTGACTGCAGGCTCCTGCCCGGTAACGACTTTTAAATATATCAGACTCTCACCCGTCATCAGTATTCCGGAATAAATACTGATCAGAAATGAGATCACGAAATAGATCATCAGATTGATGATCGTCGAAGTGTTTAAGTAGCTGAGGAAAAAAGGCAATGGCAGATAAATAGCCATATGCATCAAGAAAGCACCTATAACGGTGCCTATTCGGTTAAATAACTGACCTCTCGCTGTGATCTTGAGTCTTCTCGAAAAGACGTGAGTATTCATTAAAACCTCTGTCTAAACCGCCTTGTCAAAGTTTCCGCCCGCAGTTACCATGGACTCTGCGCTTTTACGGTTTTGAGAATAGGGGTCTTTGGGATAACTGATCTTGGTAGTGGTGGTGCCGCCTGCCGAATAAGCTCTGCCGCACTCGGGGCATATAGCCATCTTGATCTGTACGGATGCCTGCAGAACCTTGCCGCCGCCCTTGGCAGCCTTTTCATAGGCATTTGAAACATGCTCCTGCTCATGAGCCATAACCTTTGAAACAGAAGATCCGGCATCTATATGTGTGGCTCCCTTGTATGAAACCATTTCATCCGAACCGTCCTGATACTTACGGTTCGCACAGGTCTCGCATTCTGCCGGAGAGGATTTGCGCCCGGGCGCTACCTCGGTAGACTCGCCGGGGTTAACGATAGGCTTGCTCTCCTCGACCTGTCCCGTCGAAACCGCAGGGCGGGCATAGGACATAGCAGCGGCATATGCACTGTACGGATTGGAACCTATGGGACCTATCATCATATGTCACACCCTCCTTCCTGCAGATCTGAAAATGGGTATACTTAAGTTTATAATACCATTTATCCGTTAAAAATACAATTCCCGGCTAGTTATTGCTCCATTTGAGATATTCGTTTATGAAAAGGTCGATATCGCCGTCCAGGACAGCATCGACATTGCCTGTTTCCGCGTTCGTACGAAGGTCCTTGACGAGCTTATAAGGCTGCAGTACATAGGATCGTATCTGGTTGCCCCATCCGATCTCCTTGACCTCTCCCCTTATGTCCGATAGTTTCTCGGCATTGGTCTCTTTTTGGAGCATCAGGAGTTTGGCCTTTAACATCTGCATTGCCTTGTCCTTGTTCTGGAACTGTGATCTCTCATTCTGACACTGTACCACTATTCCGGTGGGGATATGCGTTATCCTGATGGCGGATGATGTCTTGTTGATGTGCTGTCCTCCGGCTCCGGAGCTTCGATAGGTGTCGATCTTAAGATCATCTTCGTTGATATCGATGTCGATATCCTCTTCTATATCCGGCATTACATCCAATGATACAAATGATGTCTGTCTCTTGCCCTGAGCGTTAAAGGGGGATATCCTGACCAGTCTGTGAACTCCTTTTTCAGCCTTTAAATATCCATAGGCATTTGTTCCGTTGACCTGGAATGTAACGGACTTTATGCCTGCTTCATCTCCATCCAGAAAATCCAGGACTTCGACAGAAAAGCCCTTTTTCTCGGCATATCTTGAATACATACGATACAGCATCTGAGCCCAGTCACAGCTCTCGGTTCCGCCTGCGCCGGCATTGAGTTTAAGGATCGCATTATCCTTGTCGTATTCTCCCGACAGCAACGTACTGATCCTGATATTTTCAAGTCGCTGTTTGAAATCCTCAAACTCCTCGGCCACCTCATCGGCCATCGATTCATCATCCCTTGCCATCTCTATGAGAGTGAAGATATCCTCATATGTGGTCTCGAGCTCATTCATGGTCTCTACGGCGCCCTGAAGATCCTTAAGCTCCTTCATCTTTAGATTTGAGGATTCCGGATTGTCCCAGAATCCCGGAGCTTCCATCTCCATCTGGAGTTCCTCGATGCGCTTTTGCTTGCTGTCTAAGTCAAGAGAGCTCCTGACTTCCGTCAGGGGCTCCTTGTAGTTTTGCAGTTCAACTTTAATATTGTCCAGTAATATCATGTTTATCCTACTTTATTCTTTCCGTGACACTGCTTGTATTTCTTGCCTGATCCGCACGGACACGGATCATTGGGGTAAACCTTGGCCTCGATTCTCTTTGTCGGGCCCTTGGCAAGTGAGTCATCCTTGTTCGTTCCGGTAACCTTGGCTACCTGTTCACGCTCAACCTTCTGTTCAACATGAACGTGGAACAGTATGCGGACTGTCTCTTCCTTGATGTTCTGAGTCATCTCATCGAACATCTCGTATCCGGACATCTTGTACTCTACGAGAGGATCTCTTTGTCCGTATGCCTGTAATCCTACGCCCTGACGGAGCTGATCCATATCGTCGATATGATCCATCCACTTTCTGTCTATGGCTTTAAGAAGAACTACTCTCTCAACCTCTCTGATGGCCTCTGAATCAGGGAATTCGGCTTCCTTGGCTTCATACAGTTTGACAGCTTCTTCCTTAAGCTGCTGCTTTAATGCATTCTTTTTGTGCGAATCTATACGGTCCTTCGTGATCGGAGCTAACGGAACGACAGGCAACAGAACCGAATTCAGTTCCTCGAGGTTCCAGTCATCAAACGGCGTATCGTCTCCGATGACCATATCCACGGAATTTTCAACCGAATCGGTGATCATCTTGTAGATCGGTTCTCTCATGCTCTCGCCGTCTAAGACTCTGCGGCGTTCCTCGTATATTATCTCACGCTGCTCGTTCATGACCTGATCGTACTCAAGCAGGTTCTTTCTGATCCCGAAGTTGTTCGATTCTATCTTCTTCTGGGCTGATTCGATGGCTCTCGTTAATGAGCTGTGCTCTATCTCCTGGTTCTCGGGGATTCCCAGCGCATTGAACATGGAGATGAGTCTCTCCGATCCGAACAGTCTCATCAGATCATCTTCCAAAGAGATATAGAACTTGGATTCACCGGGGTCTCCCTGACGTCCGGCTCTACCTCTTAACTGGTTATCTATACGACGGGATTCATGTCTTTCCGTACCTATTATCTTTAATCCGCCTGCAGCGAGCGACTCTTCATCAAGCTTAATATCCGTACCACGTCCTGCCATGTTGGTCGCTATGGTAACAGATCCGTGAATACCGGCATCGGCAACTATCTCGGCTTCCATTTCATGGAACTTGGCGTTTAAGACCTTGTGTGCTATGCCTTCCTTTGAAAGCAGCCTTGATATCTCCTCCGAAGCCTCGATCGTTATCGTACCGACTAAGACAGGCTGGCCCTTGGCATGTGCCTCCTTGACAGCCTGCACGATAGCCCAAAGCTTTTCCTTTTTGGTCTTGTATACGGCGTCCTGGCGGTCTATTCTCTGTACGGGTCTGTTCGTAGGTATCTCTATTACATCCATTCCGTAAATATCACGGAATTCCTTTTCCTCGGTAAGAGCCGTACCTGTCATACCGGATTTCTTTTCAAACTTGTTAAAGAAGTTCTGGAATGTTATGGTGGCCAGAGTCTTGGACTCTCTCTTGACCTTAACATGTTCCTTGGCCTCTATGGCCTGATGCAGGCCATCAGAATAGCGGCGTCCCGGCATGATACGGCCGGTAAACTCATCAACGATCAGAACCTGATCATCCTTTACGACATAGTCCTGATCCCTGAACATCAGGTTATGTGCCCTGAGAGCCAGGATCATATTGTGCTGTATCTCGATATTTTCCGGATCCGCGAGGTTCTCTATCTGGAAGAAACGCTCAACTCTCGCTACACCCTGTGCCGTGAGGTTTACGATCTTGTCCTTTTCATTAACGATAAAGTCACCTGTCTCCTCACGCTCGATACCCATTATGGCATCCATCTTGCTGAGATCTTCCATATCAGCGCCGCGCTGCATCTGTCTGGCGAGTATGTCGCAGACTTCGTACAGTTTGGTGGATTTGCCCGACTGACCCGATATGATAAGGGGTGTACGCGCTTCATCGATGAGAACAGAGTCGACCTCATCGATTATGGCATAATGCAGATCTCTTAAAACCAGCTGGTTCTTATATACGACCATGTTGTCACGCAGGTAATCAAATCCGAGTTCATTGTTGGTGACATACGTTATATCGCAGTTATAAGCCTCACGCCTCTCCTCCGGAGTCATTGAATTCAATACGACTCCGACGGTAAGACCCAGAAATTTATGGATCTCGCCCATCCACTCGGCATCACGCTTTGCAAGGTAATCATTGACCGTAACTACATGCACGCCCTTGCCTTCGAGCGCATTAAGATACGCAGGCAGAGTCGATACCAGAGTTTTACCTTCACCTGTACGCATCTCGGCGATACGTCCCTGATGCAGGATGATACCGCCGATCAGCTGCACTCTGAAGTGCTCCATGTTAAGGACTCTCTTGCCGGCTTCCCTGACTGTGGCAAACGCCTCCGGGAGCAGATCATCGAGTGTCTCTCCCTTGGCGAGTCTGTCCTTGAATCTGGCTGTATTTCCCTTTAGTTCCTCGTCAGTAAGAGCCTGCATCTGCGGGCGCAGTGACTCTATTTTGTTAACGAGGGGCATTATCCTTTTAAGTTCTCTGCTTGAATGTGTTCCAAATATTTTGGTAACGATACTCATTTATCAGTACTCCATAACCTTTTCTTCACCATTAAGCACACGAAGTGCACCCTGCGCCAGCGCAAGGAGCTCATCCTCTCCGGGATATACGGTGAAGGGAGCGATGAATCCGGCACGCTCTTTGATCTTGTTGACTACTGTCTCATTATAAGCAATACCGCCCGTAACTATTATCTGATCCACCTTGCCGTTGAGAACACAGGCCATAGAGCCTATATCCTTGGCTACCTGCATGATGAACGCTTCGCGTACTTCATATGCATGATCATCGCCTTCATCTATCATCTTATTGACATTACGCATGTCGTTGGTTCCAAGATAAGCGTTAAATCCGCCGTTTCCAACGATCTTTTTATATACTTCGCTCTCAGAATAGTTGCCTGAGAAGCACATCTTGATGAGGGCTCCCGAAGGAACGCCGCCTGCTCTTTCAGGAGAAAAAGCTCCGTCTCCGTCAAGTGCGTTGAAGATGTCAACTACCTTGCCTTTTTCATGAGCACCTACCGATACTCCTCCTCCCATGTGAACGACTATGAGGTTTAAGCTCTCATAAGCCTTGCCTGATTCCTTGGCATATCTCTTGGCTACAGCCTTCTGGTTAAGTGCGTGGAATACTGACTTTCTCGGAAGTTCGGGAACTCCTGAATATCTCGAGATGGGCATGAGTTCATCAACTACCACGGGATCAACTATATATGAGGGAACACCGATCTCATCAGCTATCTCTCTGGCGAGGATTCCACCGAGGTTTGATGCGTGCTGTCCCTGTACGCCTACCTTGAGGTCCTCGAGCAGGGCATCTGTCACCGCATAGGTTCCGCCGGGAATGGGCTTTAACATTCCGCCGCGTCCTACTATAACGTTGAATGACTTTACATCAACACCTTTGTCCTTAAGGAATGAAAGGATTATGTTCTTGCGGAAATCCTTCTGCGCAAATATCGAATCATACTGTGCTATCTCTTCTGTCGAGTGACGAAGTGTCTCCTCAAACAATAATGTCTCGTCTTCAAACACTCCGAGCTTGGTTGATGTTGAACCGGGATTGATGATCAAACTCTTAACTGCCATTTTGTACCCTCCGTTAAATACTGATTATTTATTCTTGAAATACTCTGAAACAAGTGCAGCAACAGCCAGTGAATTTACCTTGACCTCCATGCTGTCGGAACGAGATGTGAGCACTACGGGAGCAGCTGTTCCTGTGAGTATGTTGCCGTTCACTTCGTCTGCCATGTGTACCATTGCCTTGTAAACCAGATTGCCTGCGTGGATATCGGGGAAGAGCAGGATATCCGCATCACCCTGGATAGGTCTGTCGGTAGCACCCTTGTGCTTGGCTGCCTCAGGCTCTATAGCAAGGTCCATAGACAGCGGTCCGTCAACAATACATCCCGTGATCTCGCCGCGAAGGTTCATCTGATGAAGTTCCTCAGCCTCAACGGTAGCAGGCATCTTGGGATTTACGACTTCTACTGCTGCCAGAGGAGCGACCTTGGGATTTTTAACTCCCATTGCCTCACATATCTCAACTGTATTCTTTATTATATTGACCTTATCCTCCAATGTGGGATAGGGAAGGAATGCAACGTCCGTAAGGAACATCAGACGGTCATAACCCTTTACGTCAAAAACGCATACATGCGAAAGTGTCTTACCTGTTCTAAGACCTACTTCCTTGTCAAGCACGCTCTTTAAGAATCCCTTGGTATCGATCAGGCCCTTCATATAAAGATCGGCCACACCGTCATGAACAAGTTTTACGGCTGTGAGCGAAGCCTCAGTAACATCCTTAACGTCTATCATCTCGAAATCAGAGATGTCTATATTAAGCTCTGCGGCTATCTCCTTTGTCTTGTCAGCATCACCGACCAGTATTGCATCGGCGATCTTACGATCCTTGGCAGCCCTTACCGCTTCGATAACGGCAGAATCCTGCGAAACACACACTGCTGCTTTTTTCATTGGGATGGAAGCTGCCTTTTGAAGGAGCTCGTCAAAACTTTTAGCCATTTTGTTACCTCTTTCTTTAATCATATTTATTTTATTTCTGATAGTACCACCAGAATACTTCTTTGGCAATTTAGCCCATCATCTGTCGTGGGCTGATTTGGCGAACAGACAGAACATCGGGAATATCTCCAGTCTGCCCGTCAGCATAAGCAGTGACAGCAGCAGCTGTGATGGAGCCGAATACACACTGTAATTGGCCGTGGGACCGACCAGAGCAAGGCCCGGACCTATATTGTTAAAGCATGCCAGTACAGCAGTCACATTGGTCGTAAAGTCCAGCTCGTTAAGCGATAGCAGCAGTACCGACAGACATACGATGATAAAGTAAACCGCACAGTATACCTTGGCCGACTGCAGTGTCTTTATGTCCACTACGCTTCCGTTTACACGGATAGGCATCATCTGCTTGGGATTGATGGCTCTTTTTATCTCTGATATGAAGGACTTCCACAAGATTATCACACGGCTGACCTTAAAGCCTCCGGCAGTTGAACCCGCACACGCACCGACTATCATAAGGAATACCAGCATATGCTGTGAAAACTGCGGCCACGTTGCAAAATCCGCGGTTGAAAAGCCTGTGGTGGTCATGATACTCGCCACCTGGAAGAACGACAGTCTCAAAGCGTCAGGCAAAGAACCGATCATATGATAGATGTTAACGCATATTGAAACGACCGCAAAGGCGATGATCCCGAAATAAACCCTGACTTCCTCGTTCTTAAAGGCATCCTTGATCTTGCCCAGAAGTATCATGTAATACACATTAAAGTTGATACCGAAAAGCAGCATTCCGATACCGATCGCTATCTCTATCGCATTTGAATGATATACGCCGAGAGCCTCGGAGCAGATGCTGAATCCACCGGTCCCTGCTGTACCGAATGCATAGCAGAATGCGTCAAACAGAGGCATGCCCAGGATCTTGAGCACTATTACGAGAGCGATCGTCAGAGCCGAATATATACCGTAGAGGATCCTCGATGTGCTCTTCATTCTGGGAACCAGTTTGCCCGCGGTGGGTCCGGGAACCTCAGCACGAATAAGGTGCATCGAAGAGTCGTTCTCCATGGGAAGTATCATAAGTACGAATACCAGCACTCCCATACCGCCTATCCAGTGTGAAAAGCTGCGGAAGAACAGCATTCCGTGTCCCAGAACACCGGGTTCAGGCATAACGGAAGCTCCGGTTGTGGTAAATCCGGATATTATCTCAAACAGCGCACTGATATAATTTGGAAATGCTCCGGTCAGATATAACGGAACCGCTCCTATCAATGATATGATGAGCCAGGCTGAAGCAACGATCACGTATCCGTCACGCGGATTAAGGGATGACCCCTTCGCGCGAGTGAATAATAATGCAAAAACAATAGTGACGGCTATGGTTCCTCCGAAATAAAGCGTATCCCTGTATTCACCGTAAAACAGGGCCACCAGCATGGGAACCAGCATAAAGACCGCTTCAACTGACATGATCTTTCCAAGATTGTTGATAACGGTCTTTTTATTCATATATATCCCCCAGCTCCGAAAGCTGCTGGTCAACGGATGCAACCAGTGCTACGTCATATGGCATGAGCATATCATCACCGTGAGGGTTGATGAGTTTGTAATCCCTGATTATACCCGCCAGGAGTATGTTCTTTTTGATCTTCAGTTCCTTAAGCGGAATGTTTATATTCTTATCCGTATTTTTTACATTGAACTCGATGAATTCGATCTTGCCGTCAAACAGGCGGTAAAGCGATTCAACACTGTCTTTTTCTTCTACATTAAGAAGTGCCCTGGTATAACCGAGTATCCGGTCTGCCGCAACATCTTCTCTGGACAGAAAACTGATCTCGGAGTCCGGGTGAAGGACCTTGGTCCTTGATTTGGCCGTAACCCTGGTTATCACTTTTTTGATCTTCTGTGATTCGGCATACATGGCCGCTATGAGGTTATATTCATCATTGTCGGTAACGGCGATGAACGCATCGGTATTTTCCCAGTCAGACTCTGACATTGTATCGAAATATCTGAAGAGGTCTTCCTTCATGATACTGGCCTTGGGAAGAGCAGATGCAAGTCTAAAGCATGTGGCTTCATCAGGGTCTACTATCGTCACGTTGGAGCCATGCTGAATGAGCAGATCTGCCAGATAATAGGTGATCCTGTCATTTCCTGCGATCATAACATTCTTAAGGGGCTTGATAGGATGACGCAGCTGCTTGAAGGTCGTCCTGAATTCCGATTCGGAACCCGTAAGATACAGAACGTCTTTTTCCTGTATAATAGTATCACCCTTGGGAACAAAGGCTTTGCCGTCTCTGACTATTGCACAGAACAGTATCTTGATACCGAGCTGTTTGTTAAGGTTGATGAGGGAATACCCTATCATGGGTGAATCGGGTCTAACGGTCAGCTCGACCAGTTCCGCCCGTCCGCCTGCAAACAATTCCACGCGTGTGGCTGCCGGGAATCTCAATGATCTGAATATCTCGTTGGCAGAGGCCAGATCGGGATTGATGATCATCGAAATACCGAGTTCGTTCTTATAAAAATGGTTGTTCCTCGCATAATCAACATCACGGATCCTGGCTATGGTGTGCCTGGTCCCGAGCTTATGCGCGGTAAAACAGCTTAACAGATTCAGTTCATCTGAATTGGTAAGCGCTATCAGTATATCCGCATCCTTGGCATTCAGTTCCTTCAGTGTGTTGTATGAAGCTCCGTTGCCTCTGAATCCTATAGCATCAATTGAATTCTCGAGATTATGAAGGACAGCTTCATCGGTATCTATGAGCGTCACCTCACATCCGTCCTTGGACAGATTCGAAGCAAGCGAGGTTCCGATGGAGCCTGTGCCTACTATAAATATCTTCATGTCAGAATTTTTCATATCACATGACAAGCCGATGCAGCATATGCCGCACCGGTCTTCTCCTTATCTTATGCTCTTACTTTGATATGTGTCTCGCGAAGCTGCTGTTCCGTAACTTCATTGGGTGCTCCGCACATCAGATCCTGAGCCGTTCCTGACATAGGGAACGGGATTATCTCACGGATACTCTCTTCGTTTCTAAGGAGCATGATCATACGATCAACACCCGGTGCCATTCCCGCATGCGGCGGTGCACCGAACTGGAACGCATTGTATAATGCTCCGAATTTGGTCTTTAATACTTCTTCATCATAGCCTGCTATCTCGAATGCCTTGACCATGATATCCATATTGTGGTTCCTGACGGCACCTGACGAGAGTTCAACACCGTTTACCACGATATCATACTGATATGCCAGGATCTCGAGAGGATCCTTGTTCATCAATGCATCCAGTCCGCCCTGAGGCATCGAGAAAGGATTGTGTGTAAATCCGGGCTTTTTGGTCTCTTCGTCGAGTTCGTACATCGGGAAATCATTGACGTAGCAGAACTCATATGCCTTTTCGTTAATAAGACCTAACCTGGCTCCGAGTTCGTTCCTTATCTGACCTGCAAACGAAGCAGCCTTAGCTTCCTTGTCGGCAATAAAGAATATCGTATCGTTGACGTTAAGGCCTGCCAGCTGTCTTAGTTCAGCCTTCAGTTCATCGGGTATGAACTTGTCTATAGGTCCCTTATATGAGAGATCTTCCTGCACCTCGAGGTATCCGAGTCCGCCCATTCCTATATCCGTTGCGAACTTCAGCATCTTTTCATGCTCACCCTTTGACAGGTGCTTTTCAACCTTTATGGCACGTACGGTCCTTCCTATGAAGGGCTTGAACGTACATTTATTAAAGAAATCCGACAGATCGATTATCCTTAACGGATTACGAAGGTCGGGCTTATCCGAACCGAACTCCAGCATGGCCTGTTTGTAGGAAATGACCGGATACGGTGCTTTGGTGACCGTATATCCTTCGGGTGCGAATTTTTCAAATGTGGCTGAGAGAACCTCTTCGCCTACCCTGAAAACATCCTCCTGAGTGGCAAATGACATCTCAAAATCGAGCTGATAGAACTCACCGGGAGATCTGTCTGCTCTGGCATCCTCATCCCTGAAGCAAGGCGCTATCTGGAAATACTTGTCTATGCCTGATACCATGAGCAGCTGCTTGTACTGCTGGGGTGCCTGAGGCAGCGCATAGAATTTGCCCTTATAGTGACGTGAAGGAACGATATAGTCTCTGGCTCCCTCTGGAGATGAGGCACAAAGGATCGGCGTCTGTATCTCCATAAATCCCAGTTCCGTCATCTTTTGTCTTAAAAAGGCTATTACTTCCGAGCGGAACTTCATATTATCAAGGACCTTCCTGTTACGAAGATCCAGATATCTGTATTTGAGTCTTAAGTCTTCTCTGGTCTCCTTGGATGTGGCTATTTCAAAAGGAAGCTGACGGTAAACCTTGCCAAGGACCTCAACACTGTGAGCCTCGAGTTCTATCGTTCCCGTGGGGATCTTGGGATTGTAGGTTTCCTCATCCCTCTTTTCCATCTTGCCCGATATGCTGATACAGTCTTCTTTCTGAAGGCCTTTGAGAAGATCGGTGTTACGCATAACGACCTGGAGCACTCCGTACATATCCCTTAAGTCTATGAACGAAACTCCTCCGTGATCCCTGATGTTCTCAACCCATCCGGCTACCTTTAATTCCCTGCCGATATCCGACTCCGACAGTTCGCTTAGATTTACATCTCTGTATAATGTAGAAAGTTCCATTTATCTGTCTCCCAAATTAGTTATACTTTAACCTATTAACTATAATAAACAAAGGTGGTTTTGTCAATGACGATGGGAGGTGGCTCGCGGTATCGGACCGTCGTTTTTATCTGATTTTCGTCCATTGTATAATCGCGCCGTAAAGTGTATAATCATTAAGGTCGTAAAAAAATAGCCGTGCTTCGGCTGTGATTTATATAGGAGAACAAAATGAAAATACCTGAGAACAAATGGGTAAGGGCTGCGATACCCGCATTACTGTTACATTGCAGCATAGGTACTGTTTACTGTTGGGGTACATTCTCCAAGGAGATCGGAGAGTACATCTACGGTGCGGAGAATTTCCAGGCACACGCCAGTGCCGTACAGTGGGCTTTTTCACTGGCTATCTTCTTCCTCGGAATGTCAGCTGCATTCCTGGGCGATGTGGTTGAAAAGGATATTCACAAATCATCTCTTATCGCAACGATCTGCTTTACCGTCGGAATGATAGGAACCGGAGCTGCGATCCTTCTTAAATCGCTGCCTCTTATTTTCCTCTTCTACGGATGCATAATGGGTATCGGACTCGGAACAGGATATTTAAGCCCTGTCAAGACTCTGATGCTCTGGTTCAAGGATCGTAAGGGACTGGCTACGGGACTTGCAGTTGCAGGCTTCGGTCTGGCAAAGGCCATCGCCACACCCGTAATGCAGTTCTTCCTTACCAAGTTTGATAACAATCCCGCATATATGTTCTTTATCATGGGAGCTATCTACTGCGTGATGATGTTCATCGGACATCTGATCCTCAAGAAGCCTTCCGACTGGGTTGAGGCACATGATGACAACGGCGGCATAAAGGAATTCTTTGCCACACTCGGCAAAAACTTCAAGCTGTCTTTCTCAAACAAGACATTCATCGGAATATGGATCATGTTCTACATAAACATCACCTGCGGTCTGGCTCTGATCTCACAGGAAAAGGCTATATTCAATTCCATCGGATTGAGCCTCGGAGTAGCCGCTACCCTGGGTTCGGTAACAGCTATCGCAAATGCTGCAGGCCGTCTTGGATTCTCAGCATGGGCTGACTGCTTTAAGGACAGGAACACCATTTATAAGATCATCTTCCTGCTTTCAATACTCTTTACCGGTGCCGTAGTTGTAACGAGCGGTATCGCCAATGGTATCGTTGTTCTTTGCGTAGCACTCCTTATCATGGTAAATGCCGGATACGGCGGCGGATTCTCTAACGTACCCACGCTGCTTTCGGATCACTTTGGAATGAAGAGCATTTCGGCAGTACATGGAATGTGCCTCTCAGCATGGGCTATGGCCGGTCTTACCGGTAACCAGATGGCTACATACATCGTTAAGCATGTGGGCACATTTGCAGACAAGACACTCTCTGACGGAACAGTTGTTTCCGTAAACACTCAGGGTTATCAGACCGTCCTTTACGTAACACTTGCGCTTTACGTAGTAGCTGCCATCGTTTGCTTTACGATGATCCCCAAGAAAAAGGAAAAGGCTGAAGACTAGAAATTCAAGTACAGATGCCACACTATCGTAAATGATATGACTCATAATAGAAAATCCTCTGAAGGATCAGTCTTCAGAGGATTTTTTAATTTATCACGCCGGTGTTTCTTTGCGGTTTTACTTTATTACTTTATCATGCCGGTGTTTCTTTGCGGTTTTGCTTTATTACTTTATCACGCCGGTGTTTCTTGCGGTTTTGCTTTATTACTTTATCACGCCCCTGACGCGTCGTGAAATAATAAACGCCAGAGCAAGCTTTATAAGGTCCGGAATGATGAACGGGAATACACACCATGAAAGAACCGTCATCAGCCCGACCTCGCCGGTATTCTTAAGATAAAGATGCATGAACCACGCCGTTCCGAACGCATAACATACGATAAGTCCCAATATGAGCGCGATGATATCCGTCAGGTCCTTTTGTCCGAAGAGTTTTTGGAAAAGTATGTAGATAAGCCCCGTCAATAAAAAGCCCAGTATATATCCGCCCGTGTTTCCGAAAAGCACTCCTATCCCGCCTTTAAAGCCGGCAAATACAGGAAGTCCGACGGCTCCCATCAGGATATATACTGCGACAGATATCGTTCCTCTCCTGCCGCCAAGTATGGACAGAACTGCAAATACGGCAAATGTCTGAAGTGTGAATGGAACCGCAGTCGGTATGCTGATCCATGAGCATATAGCGATAAGCGCCGCCCCTATCGATATATACACCAGATCGATCGTTTTGATCCTCGGTCCGGGCTGTGTCGTCTTAACTTCATTACTGTCATTTTTCATGTCATTTCTCCTTAACGATGCATTAATTTATTGTCTCTTTGTCCCGCAATCGGCGTATTGCTGCCCGATCTGTGGGAGCGCCGGATATCGCGTCCGGAAAAACATAACATGTCCGGCGTACTATTGTCAACTATTTTTTTATTTTGGGTGACAATCGAGTTAAAAAAAGATTACTTCTCTTTTTTTCTATGCAGATACTCATTCATTATCTGCTCTTCATTCAGGGTGGATTTAGCAAAAATATTCTCCAATATTCTCGCTGCCAGATCGTTCTTTGATACAGGTGCACTCCCCGGCCTGTAAAGGCTCGTAACGAGGTGTCTTAGCTCCTTTGGAAAGCTCTCAACATCCGAATCAAAATTGATCCCTATACCCGCTACTATCCACTGCAGATCATCACTGTCAAATTCGCTGCCGGATTCAATGAGTATCCCGCAGATCTTTCTGTCATTTATATACAGGTCATTTATCCCTCTGATATGGATGGACCGGCCAGTCAGTTGCTCTATGGCGTGGCATACGCACACTCCGATAAAGGCCGTGATCACATCGTTTTTATCAAAGCGCAGTTTATCCGGTGACAATATCACGCTCATATACAATCCGCCCTTCGGCGAATAAAAAGAGTGATCTTTCCTGCCTCTGCCGCGGCTCTGGCTCGATGAAATGATGCATGTTCCGTGACAGCCGCCGTTAATGGCCAGTTCCTTGGCCCTGTCGCTCGTTGATCTTAGTGTATCATGAACCTCTATGTTATCTGCCAAAGACCCCAGTTCCTTTGGAAGGCATGCTCTTATCCCCTCTGCGGATATGATGTCGTTGCCTTGGGCCAGTCTGTATCCCCTGTTGCTTATCGCTTCGATCACATACCCCCTGTTTCGAAGGTCCCGGACCGCCTTCCATATGGCGTTGCGGGAGAGCCCGTGAGTTCTGGCCATATCCTCACCGGAGATGAAGTCTTCCTTATTGTTTTCAAGCAGTTGTAATACTTTATCGACAGTTCTCATATTATATACCGACAACGGTTCACGTATTGTTTAGTTTCAGGAAGGCAAGCATGTCATCAAGGCGTTTTGTGGCTTCTTCCCGTCCCATGTCATAAACACGCTTCAGTTCATTCGGATCTGATTCAGTACGGCTGATACCCAGCGGTGCGGAAGGTCTGATAGCAAATATCCTGCCCTCTTTTTCTTCTTTGATGATCTCCTCGACCTGGCGGTTATACATTTCATGGCGTACTTCCATGGCCTTTATAACATTGGGATACTGCTTCATGAACAGTTTCATCAAAGGAACCATGGAACTCTTGCTCTTACGGTATTCTATCGGCTGCGTCAGGATGACTACGTTCCTGTTATATCCCTGTTCCTCCAGAAATTTAAACGGAATGGAATCAACGATACCACCATCGAGCAGCTTGTATCCGCCGACCTCTACAACCTTGGAGACAAAAGGCATCGAAGCCGAAGCCTGCATCCACTTAAAATCCTCGTCACCGCCATCGGTGCACAGGTGATAAACAGGGAGTCCGGTCTCCACATCGGTCGTTCCTATATAGAACTTCATCGGATTATCCTCAAAAGCCTTGCGATCAAAAATATCCAGCTTATTCGGCAGCTCATCATAGCAGAAATCAACGCCGTACAGATTGCCTGTCTTAAGCAAAGAACGAATACTGCAATATCTTTTGTCATTGCAGTATTTCATATTATAACGGATCGGTCTTCCGATCTGTTTTGATTTGTAATTGCAGCCAAACACGGCTCCGGCAGAGATGCCCGCAGCGCCGTCGAAGGTGATGCCCTTTTCCATAAAGACATCGAGCACTCCGCAGGTAAACAT
>JAILAN010000060.1 GCA_024681595.1 Lachnospiraceae bacterium | reverse complement strand
CACCGGACTGCTCCCAGGTCACAAAATAGCGCCGGAATAAGCTTTCTTTTGTTCGTCTTTATCTTCATCTTCATCGAAAAATGACCTGTGGAGACACCAGACTGCTCCCAGGTCACAAAATAGCGCCGGAATAAGCTTTCTTTTGTTCGTCTTTATCTTCATCTTCATCGAAAAATGACCTGTGGAGACACCGGACTGCTCACAGGTCACAAAATAGCGTCAGAATAAGTCATCGCTTGCTTCGTCTTGATCGAAAAAATGACCTAGAGAGGCACCGGACTGCTCCCAGGTCACAAAATAGCGCCGGAATAAGCTTTCTTTTGTTCGTCTTTATCTTCATCTTCATCGAAAAATGACCTGTGGAGGCACCGGATTGCTCCCAGGTCACAAAATAGCGCCGGAATAAGTCATCACTTGCTTCGTCTTGATCGAAAAAATGACCTGGGGAGGCACCGGACTGCTCACAGGTCACAAAATAGCGTCAGAATAAGTCATCGCTTGCTTCGTCTTGATCGAAAAAATGACCTAGAGAGGCACCGGACTGCTCCCAGGTTACAAAATAGCGTCAGAATAAGTCATCGCTTGCTTCGTCTTGATCGAAAAAATGACCTTGAGAGGCACCGGACTGCTCACAGGTCACAAAATAGCCTCAGAATAAGTCATCACTTGCTTCGCATTGATCACAAAAATGACCTGTGGAGGCACCGGACTGCTCCCAGGTCATAAAACAGACATAGGAAAAGATATAATACGACTGCAGAAGAGGTTGCAGAAGAGACACAGATGGTGATAAGTAGAAGAATTTGAAAGAAAGAGCGAAGAAGAGATGCTAAGTGGGGCCACAGTGATATTAACCCGATCTGTTAGAAAATCAGGATTAGTGAGATAAATAGAGGATCAGCAAGAAAATAGAGGATTAGTGAGATAAATAGAGGATCAGCAAGAAAAATAGAGGATCAGTGAGGTAAATAGAGGATCAGCATGAAAAATAGAGGAGTGGCAGAATACCCAGGATTGGCAAGTGTCATCCCACGAGTTGATTATCAGTCAGGATCCTGCGGAGCCTTTTTATCATTGTATCTGCTGTACAGATAGATTACGATAAATGCAAGTATCGGCAGCACCAGCGTTCCGATAAGACACAAAGCAAAAAGCGAACTGTTAAACCCGTATCCCATAAGGGCCAGTACGAGGAGTGACAAATATAAAAGAGCCAATAATATAATGCATACCCATGCAACTATTCTTTTGAAATTCATTTCTTTATAACCTCCGTAGAACCGGTAACGACCCTGGTTGCAGATGTATCATCCCAAGCAACAGCGGTAACTTCCCCACCAACAGCGGTAGCGCCCCAAACTACAGACCATTATCACAATTATGCATTCTCGGCGGTTTGATCCTGGTCCGGACAGTTTCCTTGAAAGTTTAATATAAATGCATTATACTAGATGTCGATAAATTTTTGCACAGGATATTGAATTTCCTGTTTTGAAAGGAGCAATTTATGTCATTACTTAATAAATGGCGCGACATGGCATATTCTGAGACAGCTAACCGCGGTGATCTTCAGAGACTCTGGAAGAAATACTTTGAAGATGAAAAGGCTATTTACGCCCAGCTTCTTAAGAACCCTGATGAAATTGTAGAGGGTACCGTTAAAGAACTGGCCGATAAATATAAAATAGACATCATGACTATGACAGGATTCCTTGACGGTATAAATGATTCCCTCAAGGAGGCCAATCCTATTGAGGAAATGGAGGAAGACACCCGAGTGAACCTCGGGTTCGATACCGAGAAGCTCTATCGTAACATGGTAGCAGCCGATGCCGACTGGCTCTATAACCTGCCAGAGTGGGATGATATCTATGATGAGGACAAACGTAAGGAACTGTACAGGATACAGAAACTCTCTACTACGGTAGTTAAGGAAGATAAGATCTATCCCAACGATCCGTGTCCCTGTGGCAGCGGCAAAAAATACAAGAAGTGCTGTGGGAGGAAACAGTAATGAATAAAGAAGAATATTTGGAAGTATACCGTCACTCGCTGGCTCATGTGCTGGCCAAGGCAGTCATAGAAATTTACGGTAAGGACGTTCAGTATGCGATAGGACCCCAGATCGATGATGGTTGCTATTATGATTTCATCATTCCTGCGAGTGTGACAGAGAGTGATTTTCCGGCCATCGAGGACAAGATGCGCGAGATATTAAAGCGCCGTGAAAACTGGGTCAGAAAAGAAATATCGCGTTCGGAAGCACTGGAATTGTTTAAAGATCAGAAGTTCAAAACAGAACTCATAAACGATCTGCCTGAAGACGAGATCATCACCATCTATTATACGGGAGATGATTATGTGGATCTGTGCCGCGGACCTCATGTTGAGAATTCGCAGGAGCTTTTTAATGCTGCATTCAAGATCAAATCCATCTCCGGTGCATACTGGAGAGGAGATGAAAAGCGTGATCAGCTCTCACGTATCTATCTTTATGCTTTCCCGAGCAAGGATGAGTTGAAAGCGCATATCAAGATGATTGAGGAAGCTCTGGAGCGGGATCACAAAAAGATCGGTAACGAACTTGATCTTTTCATGTTCGATCCTACGGCTCCCGGTATGCCTTACTGGCTTCCCAGAGGATGGAAGATGTACCAGGAACTCCTCAAGTTCTCAAGGCTCATTCAGTCAAAGCACGGATATACGGAGATTTCCGCTCCGCTCATCAATAATAAGAAGCTGTGGCTCATTTCAGGTCACTGGGCTCACTATGTAAATAACATGTTCATGGTTCCGGGACTAGCTGGATACATGAGTGCTGATGCAGAGGTTCCGGGAGTTTTGGAATCCATGGATGATGCACCCGATGAAGCCAAAGCCGTTAAGATGCTCGCAAAGGCTCCTTTATATAACAGGGAGAATGACGATACCATGGCAGCCAAGCCCATGAACTGTCCCAATGCGATGCTCACGTACAAGCGTACGGTACATTCATACAAGGAACTGCCCATCAAGTACAGCGAGTATGATGTGCTTCACAGAAAGGAAAAATCCGGTCAGATGAACGGCCTGTTCCGTGTACAGGAATTCCGTCAGGATGATGACCATACATTTGTGGCAGAATCCCAGATCGAGGATGAGATAGCAGACATCATCGCTACGGCAGATGAGATATATTCAACGTTCGGCCTTACGTACAGAGCTGAATTTTCTACGCGTCCCGATGATTTCATGGGCGACATTGAAGTGTGGAACAGAGCCGAGGCTGCCCTTAAGAGGATACTTGATAAAAAGTACGGTGAGGGCGGTTACGAGATCAACGAAGGAGACGGTGCTTTCTACGGACCCAAGATCGACCTTCAGATCAAGGATGCTCTGGGCAGAGAGTGGCAGTGCGGAACGATACAGCTCGACTTCCAGCTTCCTCATAATTTCGGCCTGACGTATCAGGATGCAGACGGAACTCTCAAGATGCCCGTTGTAATACACAGAGCCATCTATGGATCCTTTGAAAGATTCATAGGTATCATCACCGAGAACTTCAAGGGAGTATTCCCTTTCTGGCTCAATCCCTATCAGGTAGGCATCGTTCCGATAAGGCAGGAGCATAATGAATACGCTGCAAAGGTTGAGCAGGCGCTTACGGCAGCCGGAGTCAGAGTTGAGACCGATTACTCTGACAACAACATGAAGGAAAAGATCAAGAAGTTTAAGAATTACAAAGATCCGTACATTCTGGTACTGGGTGACCGTGAGGCTGCCGAGGAGACTGTTTCAATTAACCTTCGTGGTTCGAACAAACAGCTTCAGAACGTTCCTCTGTCAAAGCTCGTTGAGATGTGCAAAAAGATGAATGACGAGCATACTCTTGAACTCATTGACAGCATTTAGGACGGTTATGAAGAGGATTTTTCTGCTGATCCCGATCTGCCTGATCTTGATGCTTACGGGATGTGAAAAAAAATATACTACCGTTAAGGATGATATTACGGCGGCGGAAGGTGAGAACGGATATATCACGGTAGATTCCTTTACTTTAAAGGAACCGGCCAAGGAAGAGGCCGAAGCCATGGAATCATGTGCAGTTCTGATACCGGCCGGATTTAAGAGGTCGGACAGTGTCGAGGGCATGTATGTCAGCGAGATGTATCCCATAGAGTCATCGAACATCTTTTATACCGTCAGCGATCCTTCCGAGATCGGGGCCGTATCAGACAAGCTCGACAAATCATCGTATAAAAAGGTGATCGAGGGCGCATTTGAATCTCTGGGTGAGCATGTGGATCTGACAGTTGATACGTTTGAATCGGGTTCCATGCAGGGCGTGCCCTGTTACAAGATCCGATCACACTACAATGCAGGTGAATTCGATGTTATGCAGTTGACTTACATCATAATGGCCGGCAAGACACATGTGATAACATATTCCCAGTCGAGTGATGATGAACTGATGTATGATTTCCTCGAGTCTGAGGGTGAGATAAAACTCATCAAGCGGACCGTGAAGTGAGTCATGGATAAACATGTGAAGTGATTCATGGATAAATATGTGAAGTGAGCCATGGATAAATATGTGAAGTGAGCCACGGATAAATACGTGAAGTGACTCATGGATAAAGAAGTGAAATGAGCCATAAACAAAGAAGTGTTGACAGATGTGTGTTTGTCTGTTACACTATCTGAGGTTTCAAAAGTAAAGAAAGCAGAGTATCCACTCTCACCTTACGACGATCGGGTCAGTAAGCGTTAATACTTTAAAACATTTGTTTTTCTTTGTGTTTAGAGGCGTGGATATTTTATCTGCGCCTTTTCTTTGTATTACAGGGCGATAGATGCCCAGCGATGCATGCACACAGTTAACTAGCTTAGGGAGGGTAACAACATTAGCGATTTAATGATTAATGAACAGATCAGGGACAAGGAAGTCCGTGTTATTGGTGAGGACGGAGAACAGCTCGGGATCATGTCTTCAAAGGAAGCTCTGGCACTGGCAGAAGAAGCCGGGGTTGACCTCGTCAAGATAGCTCCTACCGCCAAACCGCCGGTATGCAAGATCGTTGATTACGGCAAGTTCAAATATGAACAGACCCGCCGTGAAAAAGAAGCCAAGAAAAAGCAGCATGTTGTTGAGATCAAGGAAATCAGGATGTCTCCGAATATCGATACCAATGATCTTAATACCAAGATCGCTGCAGCCAGAAAGTTCCTTTCAAAGGGAGACCGCGTAAAGGTAACATTGCGTTTCAGAGGCCGTGAGATGGCTCACATGCAAAACAGCAAGCACATCCTTGATGATATTGCCGAAGCGTTATCAGATGTAGCTGTTGTCGACAAGGCTCCCAAGGTTGAAGGAAGAACCATGACAATGTTTTTAGCTGAAAAGAAATAGGTCGTATCAGTTAAGATAAAAATTTAGATATGGAGGAATTTAGTTATGCCCAAAATGAAGACTAACAGATCCGCTGAAAAGCGTTTCTCAAAAACAGGTACAGGTAAGCTTAAGAGAAATAAGGCTTATAAGCAGCATATTTTGACCAAGAAGAGCACCAAGAGAAAGAGAAACCTTCGTCAGAGCGCTATGACAGATGAGACGAATGTAAAGAACATGAAGAAGATTTTGCCTTACATCTGAGTGTCATTTGATTTGACAGATGATCACACTCGGACAGGTTACGATGGAGGATATATAAAATGGCTAGAATCAAAGGTGGCTTAAATGCCAAGAAAAAGCACAATAGAGTATTAAAGCTGGCAAAGGGATACAGGGGCGCACGCTCTAAGCAGTACAGAATTGCCAAGCAGTCAGTAATGAGAGCACTTTCTTCTTCATATGCTGGACGTAAGGAGAAGAAGCGCCAGATGAGACAGCTCTGGATAGCACGTATCAACGCAGCTGCCCGACTCAACGGACTCTCATACAGCAAGTTCATGTACGGACTGAAGCTTGCTGAGGTAGACTTAAACAGAAAGATGCTTGCCGAGATGGCAGTTAATGACGCAGACGGTTTCGCAGCACTTGCTAAGATCGCAAAGTCTAAAATAGCATAACAGGTACCACAGGGTACATTAAGAAAGACTCCACTTAGTGGAGTCTTTCTTACACGAAATACAAATGTCTGACTGCCATCCGGCCGCAGTAAAGAACACATATCTGAAACTACAGAAAGGAATCTGTCATGAATTATCTGGATTACTTTAAGGAAATATGCAAGATCCCGCATGGCTCCGGAAATACGGATGCGATATGCGAGTATCTTTATAACTTTGCCATTGAAAACGGATGTCAGGCAAAGAAGGATGAGAATAATAACCTCTATATCGTTAAGGAAGCCCATCCCGACTACAGGGACTGTCCGGGCGTCATTATACAGGGACATATGGACATGGTCGCCGTCAAGGAACCCGGGTGCACCAAAGATATGAAAAACGAAGGATTGGATCTTTATGAAGAGGACGGATATCTTAAGGCCAGAGGAACATCCCTTGGAGGAGATGACGGAATAGCCGTTGCCTATATCATGGATCTGCTGACCGGTGATTACAAAGCGCCCAGGATCGAGGTCATAATAACCGACGGCGAAGAGATCGGGATGATCGGAGCGACAGCCTTTGATGCATCAGATGTGACTTCAAACCGTATGATCAACATCGATCAGGAAGAAGAGGGTATTTTCGTTGTGTCCTGTGCGGGAGGCATTCATGCGCATATCAGCATTCCTACCGGCAAGAGCGTGGAATCCGGAACCAGGTTCCGCATAGAAGTAAGTGGCCTTAAGGGTGGACATTCAGGTATAGAGATACACAAAAAACGCGGCAATGCCATTAAACTGCTTGCTGATGAGTTATGTAAACTGCATGAGCATATAGACTTCAAGCTTATTGAGATCAACGGTGGCGAAGCAGATAACGCGATACCTTCATCATGCTATGCTGATATTATGTTAACCGATGATGTAAATCCCATACTCTTTAACGAGATAAAAAAACTAAACGGTGAGGAATTCTATTTCGGCACGGAAGAGGACATGGATCATACTTCCATCAGTGTCACTGCTTTGGAGGATCAGGACTATATCGTAATGGATGATGAATCCACATGCAGAGTCCTTGACATTTTAAGGGAAGCGAAGGACGGTGTTATCGCAATGGATGAGAATGATCCTTCATTTGTTCAGACCTCTCTTAATATCGGTATAGTTAGGACAGAGGAAGAATCAGTAAGCATCGATATTCTCATCCGCAGCAGTATAGATGCTGAGAAAAACGCAGTCATGTTTGAATTATGTAAACTAGCAAAGAAATACGATGCATTTACAAATATTGACGGAGACTATCCCGGATGGGCGTACAGAGCCGATTCACCCTTAAGGGAAAAACTGGTTGCCGCGTACGAAAAGGAATACTTATGTAAACCTAAATGCGAATCGATCCATGCCGGATTGGAGTGCGGGATCTTTGCTTCAAAGATAAATGACCTGGACTGTGTGTCGGTTGGTCCGACCATAGAGAAGATACATACTCCGGAGGAAAAGCTTAATATAACCTCCGCCGACAGATGTTTTAAGTTCCTTATCAGGGCACTCGAAGAACTGAAATAACTGTTTTCCCATTGTTTTTAGGACAGATTTTAGTTATACTATTAGAGTCTGTTAACCAGAAAATCAACTTGAGGAGATATTTATGAATACAATTATTTTTTGCATCATGGCTACCATAGCCGTTTACCTTCTTGGCATGCTTGCCATCGGCTTTATCTTCAGTAAGAATAACGGAGATTCAACCGATTTTTATCTGGGCGGACGTAAGATGGGTCCGTTTATCACCGCTATGTCTGCCGAGGCTTCGGATATGTCTTCGTGGCTTTTGATGGGCCTTCCGGGACTGGCATATTTAAGCGGTATCTGTGAACCCTTCTGGACTGCATTGGGACTCGGAATAGGAACTTATCTTAACTGGCTGCTGGTTTCAAGGAGACTTCGCAGATATTCATCCAATATCAATGCCTACACTGTACCTCAGTTTTTCTCTAAGAGATTCCATGATGACAAAAACGTGTTAAGTGCCATAGCTGCATTGGTTATCATTATCTTCTTTGTACCTTACACCGCATCGGGCTTTTCGGCATGCGGCAAGCTTTTCAATTCGCTTTTCGGAGTTAACTATGTTGTAGCTATGGTCGTATCCGCTCTTATCATCACCGGATATACGGTTCTGGGCGGATTTAAGGCTGTTTCCACAACAGACTTCATACAGAGCTGTGTAATGACACTTGCACTCATTGTGGTACTTGGATTCGGCATCAACGTTGCCGGAGGGTGGAATGTTGTCATTGATAATGCAAAAGCACTGCCCGGTCATATCAGCCTTACGCAGTTCTATGATGCCTCAACGGGCTCTGCAGCAAGCTACGGCGGTGTGATCGCCATCATATCGACCATGGCATGGGGACTTGGTTATTTCGGAATGCCTCACATCCTTCTTCGCTTCATGGCCATAGAGGATGAAGCTAAACTCAGACTCTCCAGACGTGTTGCTTCTGTATGGGTATTTATCGCAATGGCAGCTGCCATCGTTATCGGACTTGTGGGACTTGGAGTTACCAAGGCAGGAGCTTTGGATTATCTTGACTCATCTGCCAGTGCTGAGACCATCATCGTCAAATTGGCCGGACTCATTTCCGAGCACGGAGTGTTCGCAGCCGTTATAGCAGGACTCATACTTGCGGGAATACTGGCCGCAACAATGTCAACAGCTGACTCACAGATGCTGGCTGCAGCCTCATCTGTTTCAGAGAATATCATCGTGGAATTCATGGGCAAAAAGATGGACGAAGCCAGAAAACTGCTCATAGCCCGTATAGCGATCATTATTATAGCGGTATTCGGAGTTATTTTTGCTCTCGACCCCAACTCTTCGGTATTCAGGATCGTATCATTTGCCTGGGCCGGATTCGGTGGAGCATTTGGAGCTTTGATGCTCTGTGCCCTGTTCTGGAAGAGAACCACCAGAGAAGGAGCACTTGCCGGAATGATAGCCGGTGGCGCCATGGTATTTATCTGGAAGTTCCTGATAAAGCCTCTCGGAGGAGTTTTCTCGATATACGAACTGCTCCCTGCATTCCTTGTTTCACTGATAGTGATAATAGTTGTTTCACTGCTCACCAAAGAGCCTGATGAGACCATCATTTCGGAGTTTGACCAGGCTAAAGGCTGATAGATGAAATAATAACTGTTTATGAATATGAATGAATCTTTATTCAATCTCATAATCAATACATCCCAGGACTGCGTTTTCTGGAAGGACAAGGAACGCAGATTCATCGGCGCCAACCAGGCATTTCTGGACTATTACGGATTTGAATCCCCGGACAGAATACTGGGCAAAACCGATGAAGACATGGGATGGCACAGTGATCCGGAACCCTTTAAACAGGATGAGTTACGGGTCCTTAGTGGTGAGAGTACGTACAAGGTTCAGGGCAAATGTGAGGTCAACGGAGAGGAAAGAGACATAATCGCCTCCAAGGTTCCGATCTATGAGGGTAATGAGATAATCGGCCTGGTTGGAAGTTTCCTTGACATCACAGATGTTGTAAATCGTGGCAGCCTGGCCAATCATGCGCAGAAATTATATACGACCGAAGAACTTCGCCGTTATCCGTTCTTTGACAGGATACTTGATGATAAACCTGTCGAGGAGCTGCTGGATCCTCTGACAGGACTTGTTTCCCGCCAGTATGCGCTGGGATTAGTCCAGTCAATGATCGCTTCCGGCGAAGCCTTTACATATGCGATAGTAGACCTTGATAATTTCAAGAAGATCAATGATTCTTACGGACACAGCACCGGTGATCATATTCTGACGAGCATAGCTGACCATATGGTTGCGTATATCGGCAGCAAGGGGATTGCCGGCAGGTTCGGTGGTGATGAGTTACTGATAATCAACCTTGAGGATATTAAATACGAAGATAAAGACAGGTTCTTAAAGGGACTTTATTCAGGGGAGAGTGCCTTCCGAAGAAATTACGAGTTTGAGGGCAACAACCTTTATGTTACAGCTACGATAGGTGCTGCGACTTTTCCTGAAGATGCCGATAGTTTCGAGGACCTGTTCGGATTGATAGATAAGACTCTGTATAATGGCAAGAACAAGGGTCGTAACTGTTATACCATTTATGTTGAGGAAGAACACAAAGACCTTGACATTAAGAAGCTGGCCAAGCGCGGTATATACAGGAACATGCATGAACTCATCTTAAAGTATGAGTCCGAAGACGGAATAGAGAACAAGATAAGAGCGGTAATGCCTATCTTGCGCGAGGAATACCATCTGAATGAAATGTTCCATGTTACTGAAGAAGGTATCCTGTATTCCGTTAATGACGAAAAAGTCAAGGAAAAAGTCGGCAGGATCGGCATACCGACCAATGAAGATCTATTTTCTTTCAGTTCGCTGTCCCAGATAAGATCGATGATGCCCGGATTGTATGATGCTTTGCACAAACGGGATATTGAGGCTTTAATGCTGGTACGGATCTGTGAGGCGGACCGGATTTACGGATATTTGATATGTGCCGAGCAGCACAACCACAGGATATGGCAGGAGGATGAGTTCGGAATAGTTTATTTCCTCGCCCGACTCCTTGCGGCTGACCTGCGGCAGGATATTACATAGGAGGATTGTTATGCTTGAACTAAGGAACGTCTCCTTTGAAGTCAATGCGGACGGAGATGACAAGGAGATAATAAAGAACATCAGTCTGAAGATCCCGGATGAGAAACTCGTAGTTGTTACTGGACCGAACGGTGGAGGAAAATCTACACTTGCAAGGCTCATAGCAGGAATAGAGCGACCTACATCCGGTTCTTTGTTTTTTGAGGGCAAAGATATCACGGATATGTCGGTTACAGACCGCGCCAACATGGGAATAGGCTTTGCCTTTCAGCAACCCGTCAGGTTTAAGGGAATCCAGGTTTTTGACCTCATAAGGCTCGCTACGGGTAAAAAGATATCCATGGCGGATGCCTGTGAGTATCTGTCAGCTGTTGGACTGTGCGCCAAGGATTATATAGGACGTGAGGTCAACAGCTCGCTCTCGGGCGGCGAATTAAAGAGGATAGAGATAGCTACGGTGCTCGCCAAGGCTTCGAAACTGTCTGTTTTTGATGAACCTGAAGCAGGCATCGACCTTTGGAGTTTCCAGAATCTCATAGAAGTATTTAAAAACATGAGGAACAATATCGCAGGAAGTTCCATCATGATCATATCGCATCAGGAGAGGATACTCGAGATAGCGGATGAGATCGTTGTGATAAGGAACGGATCGGTTACGGAGCACGGCCCCGGAAGTGAGATACTCCCGAAACTGACAGGGACGTCAGACATGGCGCCTGCATGTGAAAAGAACGGACCTTCGGGAATTTGACGAATAACCCGTGAATTTGGATTCATTCAGACAGGAGAAATATTATGGAACTTGATGAGATACAGAAAAGACTGTTAAAGGAGGTGGCTGACCTTCACAAGGTTCCGGAGGGAGCATATAATATCCGCTCCAACGGACAGTCGGTAGGCAGGTCATCTACAGAAAATATTGAGATAATACCGCGCGAGGACGGACAGGGCCTTACTGTTAAGATCAAACCCGGGACGAAGAATGAGAGTGTTCATATACCGGTCGTTATGACCAAGAGCGGTATCAAAGAGTTGGTTTACAACGATTTTTACGTTGGCGAGGGATCGGATGTTATCATAGTCGCCGGATGCGGAATTGATAACTGCGGGCCGAAGGATTCAGAACACGATGGAATACATCGTTTCTTTGTTGAAAAAGGCGCACATGTCAAGTATGTGGAAAAGCATTTCGGATCCGGAGACGGAGCGGGTAAACGTATACTTAATCCCGGAACGGAGGTCTATCAGGACGAGGACAGCTTCGTCGAAATGGAGATGGTTCAGATAAAGGGTGTGGACGATACTAACCGTACCACCAAGGCTGAACTTAAAAAAGGAGCCAAGCTCATTGTAAGAGAGAGGCTTATGACACACGGCGACCAGAATGCGTACAGCAAATACGATGTTGTTATGGATGGGGAAGGATCAAGTGCGGATGTAGTATCAAGATCCGTTGCAAGGGATAATTCATATCAGAAATTCGATGCAGTACTGCTCGGTAATACCGCCTGCTCGGGCCACACCGAATGTGATGCCATCATCATGGATAACGGCCGGATACTCGCTGTTCCGGGGCTTGAGGCCAATAGTGTTGATGCGGCACTCGTTCATGAAGCCGCTATCGGCAAGATCGCAGGAGACCAGATCATTAAGCTCATGACACTGGGCCTTACCGAAGAGGAAGCAGAGGAGCAGATAATCAACGGATTTTTAAAGTAAATCACAGTATCAGACAAAAAGAATCCCGGAAGCGATTCCGGGATTCTTGTATTTTGTGAAAAGATTGGATATATTCAGTCGAATATATCACCTGAAGCACCGCTTTGGTCAAATTCAACCATCAGGGGATCGGCGCTGATATTCTGCATGTTAAGGGTACGACGCTTGATCCTGGCTGCTTCTGATTTTTCAAACAGGTAATTCTTGACGTCCTTGGAATGTTTGATATGCTTGAGGATCAGAGTCCTGTCGGTAACATCGGCTGTAAAGCAGGTCACGGTCCCGAGCCCGAACATTCTCTCAAATAAAGAGGCACTGTGCTTGACATCCTGAATCTTATACATGTAACAGTCGTCTTCGGTCTTGTTAAAGAAGCCTTTGTCTATAGACAGGGTATCCTCTCCGATATGATAAACGGTAAATGTAAAGGGCAGTCCGAAAAACAGCCATCTTTTTCTTTCGTTAAATGCGTATTCCATTTATAACCTCCTGATCATCGATCATTTATATACGAATCAGATCATTAAAGATAATCGATCCTTCGCTCCTGATACATTAATAGATTATAAAGTATTAACGTATTTTATGCAATTTGACCGGTGATATGAAACCCGTGAGCGATAAGACGATCTATGATAACTGCTTGATCTCAGAATACTTTTCTTCGCAGTACTTGCAGCGGTAGATCTCGTTGGCCTCATCTGCCAGAACGAATATATGAGGCAGCCCCTGCTCGATGGATGTGATGCATCTTGGATTTTTGCAGTAGATGATGTTCTTTATCTCTTTGGGAAGCTGAAGCTCCTTTTTGTCGATTATCTCACCGTCCTTTATGACATTGACAGTGATGTTATGGTCTATAAAAGCCAGTACATCGAGGTCAAGCATATCTATGTCACATTCAACCTTCAGGATGTCCTTTTTTCCCATTTTGTTAGAACGGGCATTCCTTATTATGGCTACTGTCGAATCCATCTTATCAAGACCCAGATGGTGATATATCTGCAGGCTCTTGCCGGCTTTAATGTGATCCAGTACGAATCCTTCTTCTATCTTACCTATGTTAAGCATATCGGTTTCCTTTCAATCATCTGTAAATATGGTATCCTGTCATTTTAATTATGGTTTACATAAAAAATATTATGTAAAACATAATCGTTATCCGGTTCAGACAAGTTCAAGAAGCGTCAGTATCAGAGCCATCCTTACATAGACTCCGTACTGAACCTGTTTAAAGTAAGCGGCTCTCGGATCATCATCCACATCCACCGAGATCTCATTTACTCTGGGCAGGGGATGAAGGACCAGCATGTTCTCCTTGGCCAGACTCATCTTTTCCTTATTGAGTATGTAAAAATCCTTCAGTCTCACATAATCCTCTTCGTTGAAGAAACGTTCTCTCTGGACTCTCGTCATATAAAGGAAATCAAGCTCGCTCATGACTTCATCAAGGCTTATTACTTCCTTGTATTCGATGTTCTTGTCATTAAGGGCACTCGTAATATAATCGGGGACCTTAAGTTCCGGAGGAGATATGAATATGAATTTGATGTCGGGGTATCTCATCAGTGCATTGATGAGTGAGTGTACGGTACGACCGAATTTTAGATCTCCGCATAGTCCTATGGTAAAGTTCCTGATCTCACCCCTTAATGATCTTATTGTCAGCAGATCGGTCAGAGTCTGCGTGGGATGCTGGTGCCCTCCGTCGCCTGCATTGATCACAGGGATCGATGACTTTGACGCTGCAACCATAGGTGCTCCCTCCTTGGGATGACGCATCGCACAGATATCGGCAAAGCATGAGATGACC
>JAILAN010000059.1 GCA_024681595.1 Lachnospiraceae bacterium | reverse complement strand
ACCATTGACTATGCCAACGGAATATCCGGTGCTGCCAACGATGCTTTTTCGCGGGTTGATTATATTCTGGAGGAATCATCAAAAAAGGACGGAGCTCTCGACCAGATATCATATTCGGCATCCAATGCCAAAAAAGCCGCTGACAAATTAGGTGACGCTGTCGATGATCTTGATATATATGATTATCTGTCAGATGAAGAAAAGCAGGAATATGACAGCTATAAGGATACGATCAAAAATGCCGGTAAAGAGTATAAAAATTATATAAGTGAATCGGAAAAATCCTTTTACAATTATTATATCTGCAAAAACTCAGCCGATATAAAATATAGTGCCGGTGATACGGCTTATATCAAAGATGCAGATGATGGCTATACCTTTAACAGGCAGGCCATAGACCATCCGTGCGACGCAAGGGCTGCCGTGGCTGCTTATGATCCGGATGCATACACGTTCGGGTTGAACGGACTTCCGGAGGATACGGATTCTTTTATCAGAGAATTTGGCATTGAAGGCCGGTGGATACATCATGATGATTCTGCTGATCCCGGGATGGATACAGCTTTTCCGGATACCGAAGATGATACGCGAAGACAAAAGGATGAAGAACTGATCGCCGATGCCGGCGAGTACAGCGCGCAAAAATCCAAAGCCTACGCTGATATGAAATATGCCGACAATCATTCCGGCACAGGCTATTCTGAGGACATGAAAAATGCTTCGCTGGGTCTGTCAGGTCTGGTTGAGGCTCACCTGGGCGACATGTCCGGTGAAGTTCGCCAAGATGCCGAGGAAGCAATGGAAAACCTGGAGAATGCTGCCGGGAACATTGGATCTTCCTTTTCACAGACCAAGGATATCATCAGGAATCTCGGAGACCGTGATCCGGTTTCATTCCCGGAACTGACCGGAGAATACAAGGCTCATGCCGCCTCGCTTGCCGGTAACCTGCAGGGGATGAATGACAACTTTGGATTGCTTAACTCCGAAATGAACGGGGCGTCGGATGTCCTTATAAAGGATCTGCAGAACGTATCAGATCAGTTTAATACCATAATGCTGTTATACACAGATGCCATTGACGGGGCTCTGGACCGTGATTATACCAATACTGTCAGGGATGATTCACTGGAGGTGGCCAGAAATTGTACAGATGCCACCATAGATCATTGCACCAATAACGGAACGGTTAACGGAGACCTTGATGTGGCAGGCATAGCCGGAACGATGGCTATAGAATATGATTTTGACCTTGAGAGCGATGTGACAGGGATCAAGGATGCCACCCTTAACACTTCTTACATAACAAAATGCGTGTTGAGGGACAACGACAATTACGGATGCATCGATGCCGAGAAGAGCTATGTAGGAGGCGTATGCGGAATGCAGGAGATGGGAACCATACTCCTTTGCGGCTGCTATAACGATGTAACTTCAAACTCAGGAAGTTATACAGGAGGAATAGCCGGATCTTCGCTGGCTGATATCGTTAAATGCTATTCAAAATGTATACTGTCCTCACCGGAATATACAGGAGGGATAGCGGGAGACGGCAACAACATATCCGACTGTGTGTCTTTGGTCAAGATCATGGGATCAGACAGATGGTATGGGGCCATAGCGGGACACATATCGGATGAGGGGCTGGTCAGAAACAATGTTTTTGTATCGGAGGAATTATCCGGAATAGACAGAGTCAGTTACAGCAGAAAGGCTTTCCCCATAACATACGGAGAATTGCTGAAACGATATGATTCGGATGAGGAAGATCCGCTTCCGGATGATTTTCTTAAGATGAAGATCACATTTGTTCTGGATGATGAGGATTCGGAAAACAACGGTGAGGTGATCGGAACGACGGAACTGGGCTACGGAGAGAGAATAACCATTAATCCGCCTGATATTGATTCCGAGAAAGAAGGATATTACCTTGATTACGAAGGAGCCTTGTCCGACAGGATGTACACGGACGAGAGAGTCAGCGTAAGATACGTACGATACGTAACGACACTGGCAGGACCGGTAGGATCCTCAGGGAAGCAGTCACCTGTTCTTGTAGACGGAATGTTTAAAGAAGGCCAGACTCTGGAAGCGGTAAAAGAGATAGACGAAGAAGGACGTTATGAAGGAATAGACGGCCTGTTGGAAACGTGGAATATCAAAATACCGGACGACGGAAGTACAACGCACTCTCTTCGATATTACAATGAGGAAACAGAGTCCTATGAAAAGATAGTTAAGGCTGACCTGTATATTTATGATAACGGTGAATGGAGAATGCTCGAAAGTACCGGAGATATGGGCAGGTATCATATCTATGAAGTTCAGGGAAATAATGTAACTATACAGGCCAGGATAAATGATTATTATAAATTAAGAAGAATTGTGATAATACTTGCTGCAACAGGCATGATCATAGTGCTTGCGGCACTTATCCTGACTGCCGGATTTTTAAGACGCAGAAAAAAGAAGATAGCCAGGGCGGCGAAGAATATCAGAAAGGCAGCCATTGATGCGGTATCCAATATAGGCAGCCAAAATGAATTGTTTTATCACGGAGAGGAAGACGAACACGGTGACCCGGTCGATCCGTCAAAAGAGGAATCGTTACCTGAAGGATCAAACGGCGGGAATTCAGGTAAAACGTTATAAAGTACAGATTTTCGCCAAACTCATACGTGCAAAATAATCAATCATATATCTTTTTGACAATATTGCACCAAATATACAAATATTCTGACCATTTATACAATTTTAGATTGTTTTTTGCCTTGAGATTGGTTACTATTATATTCATAAGCAGTTAGTAAACTGACTATATTATTTATAAATTGATTATAAAAATATTTTGATGAAAAAGGAGATTTGTATGATTGAAGAAAAGAAAAAAGGCTTATCATTGAAACTGATGCTGATTATGTTTGCAATGGTGCCGCTTGTCGTTACGGTAATTGTTCTGACTATTTCGTCAATATCAAGTGCAAAGGGTTCGCTGGAAGAAGAAGTGCAGTTGACACTGAAAGCAGCCAGTTACGACCTGATGGAGTATTATCAGTATGATCTGGTCAACGCCAATGACCTCGAAGAAGACGGCTGGGTAGGATATGAGCCTGAATATCTTGACCACTTAAAGTCGATCGGTGTTGATCTCACACTCTTTAAGGGTGACACAAGATTCTGCACTTCCATTATAGGTGCAGACGGTAAACGTATCGAGGGCACAAAAGCCTCTGATGCCGTTATCGCAAAGGTTATCGGAAGCGCTCAGGAATACTATTCCGATGACGTAAAGATCAATAATGTTGATTACTATGTATACTACACACCCTTAAAGGACGGCACCGGCAAGGTAGTCGGAATGGCTTTTGCAGGTAAGACATGTCAGTCAGTCAATGATGCGGTTAATCATTTGCTCAGAAGCACACTTATCATAGCGATCATCTGTATTATCATTTTTGCCGCAATTGCATTTTGGATTTCAAATCTTGTTGCTAATCCCATCAAGAGCATTTCAGAAAATATCCGCGAAGTTGCAGACGGTAACCTTAATATAGATGTTGATGCCAAGTCACATATTATAGAGACCGAGGAACTCATAGGATCTACAAAGAAGCTCCAGGAGAACCTGTCTAAGATCATAGCCAATACAAAGAGCATAGCAGGTTCACTCAATACTTCGGTTGCAGATGTTGCCCAGATGGCAGGTAACAGCTCTGACGGTGCCAGCCAGATTTCTTCAGCGATGGACGATCTGGCTCAGGGAGCAACCTCAATGGCCCAAAGCGTACAGGATATCAACGAGCAGATCATTGACATGGGTATTTCCGTTGAGAGCATTTCCGAGAACGCAAAAGACCTGATTACATCTTCAAACAATATCAAGGCAGCCAACAAGGATGCCAGCGAATACATCGACAAGGTTTCCGATTCGTCTGTTAAGAGTGTTGATGCCGTACACAGCATTACAGAGCAGATCAAGGAGACCAACGAGGCCATTGCGGATATCGTAACAGCAGTTGAGATGATCAGTTCGATCGCATCTCAGACGAACCTCCTTGCACTCAATGCTTCAATCGAGGCAGCAAGAGCAGGTGAGGCAGGACGCGGATTTGCGGTTGTTGCTACAGAGATCGGTTCACTTTCAGATCAGTCTGATGCATCTGCCAAGGAGATCAAAAAGATCGTTGATAAGATCGTTGAACAGTCTGAAAAGTCTGTTGAGCTTTCTTCTGAGGTTGCAGAGATCATCACCAAGCAGCAGGAATACATTGAAGAAACTCAGAGCAAGTTCAATATCCTCAATGATGAGATCGGAGCTTCGATCGGCGGAATCAATTCTATCTCAGAAAAGATCACCACTCTTGAACAGGTCAAGACAACTATCGTTGGTTCCGTTCAGGATCTGAGTGCTATATCCGAAGAGTCTGCAGCGTCTAACCAGCAGGTTAGTGCCAGCGTCAGCAACATTGCAAGCTCTGTTACGGACATCGATTCTTCTTCACAGAGTATCAAGTCTATGGCAGACGAACTCAACGAATCTGTCAGCTACTTCAGATAAATATCTGAAACGATCAGACTTTGTTAAGGCCGGTACGTTATGTACCGGCCTTTTTTGCGTAAATTTATGTTTCACAAAGGACGATCACCTGGCCTTCGGATAGCACTGCCACAGTTATTCTTGGCAGGTTGAAAACGTGATATAATACACTCATGAGCAATTTTGTACATATAAAAGAACTGGAGAAAGCAGGACCGGTAACGGCTCTTTACAGCAGATCCGGTGTATGCAGATGGCCATCCTTTGAAACGGGAGATGAGGCGTCGGATTATGACAAGGCTGCCGGGGAGTTCGGAGTCAGCACATCCGATATGCTGAGGCTTCCGCAGGTCCATTCATCCGGTGTAAGGATCGTCAGAAGAGAACACGCCGGTGAGGGGATAGTACGGCCTGTCTCCATAGAGGGATTTGACGGAATGGTCACAGATGAACCCGGGATAGTCCTTTGTACGGTTGAGGCTGACTGTGTTCCGGTATATCTGTATGATCCTGTGAAAAGCGTTATCGGAATGGTCCACAGCGGATGGAAAGGCACGGCAGGGCAGATATCGTCCGATGCTATAAAAAAGATGACAGCAGAGTTTTGCTGCGATACGGATACCATGATTGCAACAATAGGACCGTGCATATGTGAAAAATGTTATGAGGTCGGGGGAGAACTTAAGGAAGACTTTTTAAAAAATTTTACTTCGAATGAGGTTGAAAGTTTTTTTGCACCCAAAGAAAACGGCAGGTACCTGCTAAACCTGCGCAAGGCCATAAGACTGACTTTTATACGCTCCGGAATAAGAACTGAAAATATTAATGACGTCGATGTCTGCACGTATGAGAGTATCGATCTGTGTTCGTGGAGACGTGATAGAGACAAAACGGCAAGAATGCTGACTGCGATAATGCTAAAACACTGATTTCATGTTATACTTACTATGAGATAAGAGGGAGTTTTATGTTGCAAAAGATTCTTGTGGTTGACGATGATGATACCAGTCGAGAGATCCTGGCTGAATTACTGGAGGAAAAGTACGAAATAATCCATGCCAGGGATGGAAGAGAAGCTATAGGCATTCTGGCTATCCAGATGGGAACGATAGAGGCCGTGCTCCTCGATCTTGTCATGCCCAATTTAGACGGATTCGGCTTTTTAAAGGAGATTAAAAAGAAGAAATGGAAAGCTAATTTTCCTATCATTGTCGTATCCGGAAATGATGATGAAGAAAATCGCGAAGCATGCCGCAGAGTCGGCGTGAACTTCTTTATTTCAAAGCCTTATTCATCCGAAGAGGCACACCGGGTGATAAAGGAAGCAATAGAAAGTAAAAAGAATAAGTAAGGAGATTTCCGAAATGGCAGAGGAAACAAATTTTATCTACAATTTTATCAGTGATGATATCGCCGAAGGCGGTCAGTATGAAGGCAAGACCGTGCATACGCGATTTCCGCCCGAGCCCAACGGTTATCTTCATATAGGCCACTGCAAGGCATTATGCATAGATTTCGGCATGGCTGAGAAATTCGGAGGAATGTGCAATCTTCGAATGGACGATACCAACCCTGCAAAAGAAGACACCGAGTATGTCGATGCTATAAAGCAGGATATACACTGGCTGGGATTTGACTGGGGAGACAGATTCTATTACGGATCCGATTATTTTGAAAAGGATTATGAATATGCCGTTGAACTTATAAAAAAGGGACTGGCATATGTGTGCGAACTCACACCTGAGGAGTTTAAGGCCAACCGTGGCGATACGACTACCGGCGCCACATCACCGTACAGAGACAGGCCGATCGAAGAAAACCTTGAACTCTTTGAAAAGATGAAGAACGGGCAGATCGAAGAAGGCAAGATGACCTTAAGAGCCAAGATCGATCTTGCAAGCGGCAACTTTAACATGAGAGATCCCGTGATCTACAGGATCAGATATATCAATCACCACCGTCAGGGAACGAAGTGGTGTATTTTCCCGATGTACGACTTCGCGCATCCCATTCAGGATGCACTCGAAGGGATAACGCATTCCCTTTGCTCTCTGGAGTACGAGGATCACAGACCTCTGTATGACTGGGTAGTCAATAACGTATCGATCCCGTATTACAAGCCTCGACAGATCGAATTTGCCAGACTTGGAATAGATCATACCGTAATGAGCAAGAGAAAGCTTCGCCAGCTCGTTGAAGAGAACTATGTTTCAGGGTGGGATGATCCCAGGATGCCCACGCTGTGCGGCCTTCGAAGGAGAGGATATACCGCAGAGGCCATCAGGAATTTCTGTGATGTCATCGGTGTTTCAAAGGTCAATTCGGTCATTGAATTTGCAGAATTGGAAAGATGCTTAAGAGACGATCTGAACCTTAAGGCAGAGCGTACGATGGCTGTGGTAAATCCGGTCAAGCTTACGATCACCAATTATCCCGAAGGACAGTCCGAGATATTTGTTGTAGAGAATAATCCGACTGTGCCTGAACAGGGCACGCATGAGATAAAATTCAGCAGGAATCTGTATATGGATGCAGATGATTTCCTCGAGGAGCCCATTCCTAAATACAAGAGAATGTATCCCGGAAACGAAGTCAGATTAAAGGGAGCATATCTGGTGACCTGCACCGGATGTGTGAAGGACGCTGAGGGAAATATTACGGAAGTACTCTGCGAATACGATCCGGATTCAAGAGGAGGAGACCCTGCAGACGGACGTAAAGTCAAGGGAGCAACCCTTCACTGGATAGATGCCGAGGACTGTGTGGATGCCGAGGTCAGGATATATGACAATCTCTTCAGTGATGAACAGCCGGACGGACCTGACAAGAACTTCCTAGATTGTCTTAATCCCGAGAGCCTTAAGATCATTAAGGGAGCCAAGGTCGACAGGAGGATGATCGACGTGGCATGGGAGTTTGACTCCAAGGAGAATAAGACCGGCATCAATGCACCGACGTTCCAGTTTATGAGGGTAGGCTTTTTCTGTATGGATAACCGCGATTCGTCGCCTGAGCATCTCGTATTTAACAGGAGTGTATCGCTTAAGGACGGATTTAAAAGGTAAAATGTGTTAAAGGGGTTTGGGGGATGAAGTATCTCGTTCTTTATAATCCGTTGGCCGGAGAAGGGCACGGAAAAGAAAGAAGTGAAAAACTGAATGAAATGTTAAAGGGAGATCTGCTTGTCTTCAGGGATATGACTCAGATCTACGGTGAGTATGAAGAGGTTATCGGAGACAATCCTGATATATCACTGATCATATGCGGAGGAGACGGCACCCTTAACAGGTTCATCAATGACACCAGAAATCTGAAGATAGAAAACGACATCTATTATTTTCCTATAGGAACCGGCAATGATTTCGGTACCGATATAGGAATGAAATTCATGGATAAGCCCAAGATCATCAACCAGTATCTTAAAAATCTTCCCCGGGCGATCGTCAATGAAAAAGAATATCTGTTCCTTAACAATGTCGGATTCGGCATTGACGGATATTGCTGTCGAATGGCCGATGAGATGATCAGGCAGGGTGTTATCGGCATCAATTATTCAAAGATTGCGATAAAGGGGTTTGTCAAGGAGTTTAAGCCCAGAAATGCAAGGCTGTGGATCAATGGCAAGGAACATACATTCAAGAGAGTGTGGACACTGCCTACGATGAACGGCAGATACTACGGAGGGGGAATGATGAGCGCTCCGTATCAGAACAGACTGAATCCTCAGCATACTGTTTCCACGCTCGTCTGCCATGGCTGGGGCAGATTCAGAGTGCTGGCTATATTCCCTTCTATTTTCAAAGGAAGACATTTGAGACATACATCGTTGTTCAGACTGTTTGAGGGTAACGATGTCACGGTTGAATTCGACTCGCCCTGTGAACTGCAGATAGACGGGGAAACGATCCTCGATGTCAAAAAATATACGGTTGCATCAGCTCTGGCTGAAACCGTAGTAAAAAGATAAAAATGGCCAAGCTCTCATATAAAGAAATCAAAGCTATACTGCTGATACATAATAAGGCAGACTATTCCCAAAGGGATAAGATAAGGACTCTTATCGGTATCGTTGACGGGAAAAAGATGCTTTATTCCCCTGTCGGCCTTCAATACAGGAGCGCCCTGCAAAAGATCGCAGATGGACAGGAGGCATCGGAGTGCTGCTTTTGCCACGGTGCGATAACCGGTGGCAAGGGTGTGATCTGCGATGAATGCGTTGAGAAACTCACCGAGGTAGTCGCAAAGGCCACACGCGAGCATGAAGAGAAACTTCGAATCGAGCGCGAGGAGGAAGAACGCAGACAGCGTGAGGAAGCTGAGCGTCTTGAGAAGGAGCGTCTCGAGCGGGAAGAGGCCGAACGTCTAGAGGCAGAGCGCTTAGAGAAGGAGAGGCAGGAGCGCGAGGAGGAAGAACGTAGACGGCGTGAGGAAGAAGAGCGTAGACAGCGCGAGGAAGTCGAGAGCCTTGAGAGAGAAGAGGCTGAACGCCTTGAGGCCGATCGCTTAGAGCGGGAACGCCTGGAACGGGAAGAAGAGGAGCGCCTTGAGCAGGAGCGCTATGAACGTGACGAAGAGCTCGAATATATAGAGCCTGGAGAGGAACCCAAGGAGGCCGAAGAAACCGAAGAGACTAATGAGCCGGAAGAAGATGAAGATATTACCGTCTCTGCATACGATCCCAGTGCTGTCAGGGACAGGAACGGCCGGATGTTCTTTGTGATCTGTGTCATCATTCTGCTCATACTGGGATCGGTCATCACCGGATTAATGATCCACAGATACAATAAAAACAAGCAGGCTGCTGAAGAGCGAGCAGCTGTTTCTACTGAAATATATCCTTTTGTGGGTGGATACTACTCGGATCTGTCTAAGATATTGGGCAAATCACAACAGCTCGTTGACAGCAATATCAGATTTTTCGATAAATCATGTGTTACGGTCATTTACGATAACAATACCGGTCGCGTAACATACGTGGATCAGAACAATGTAGGCGCGTTAAAGACCACTCTGTTCGGGGTGTGCCCGGGGATGACCAAGGATGAGGTTAAAATGGCTTTATCCGGATTCGGACTTAAAAAACCCGTTTCCGATGCGGATAATACACTGAAATATGAGTACTCAAAGGGCCTGGATAATCCGTTGGAACTCGGGATTTCCTTTGTGGACGGCCGGGTTGAACTCGTCAGCGTTCAGGTCAAGCAGGAGAAATCAAAATAATTAACAAGGGGAAAACAACAGGAATCGCATCATCGGCAGCAGCGGGCTTTTTGTCCGCGTATTATGCTGTGCTTAAAGCCACGGCAGATACCATTATTTCCGCACAGAACGAAGTGGAGGCCATACCGGAGATCCGACGAGGGGCAGATACTGCTTTTGCCAGAAGTCATTCGGCGGAGCTTATCC
>JAILAN010000106.1 GCA_024681595.1 Lachnospiraceae bacterium | reverse complement strand
CTGTTCGATCCTCATGCATATCTCAGGCGTTTTTTTTCAGAAGGTGTGCGAAACGATCATGCGTTTTTGATCGATGAGGCCCATAATCTCATTGAACGCGGACGGGATATGTACAGTGCCGTGCTGTTCAAGGAGGATTTTCTGGAGCTTAAGCGCAAGGTTAAGGATATAGATCGCAGGATAACCCTGTCATTGGACGGATGTAACAAGGAACTGCTGGCGTTAAAGAGGTTATCAGGGACGGTTAACGTGATAAGTGAATCCCTGATATCGGATTTTGTCAAAAAACTGCTCCGTCTCTCTTCCAATATAGAGGATTATCTGGAAGATAATGAAGACAGTCCCGTCAGAAAGGATATCCTGTCCTTTTATTTCGAAGTGTCCCATTTTCTGCTGATATATGATCTTATCAGCTCCGATTACGTGATCTACACGGATTTCGATGATGATAACAGGTTTATGATAAAGCTTCTGAACGTCAATCCGGCATACAATCTCAAACTCTGCATGCAAAGGGGCAGGTCGAGCATACTATTTTCCGCAACACTGCTTCCCATAGAATATCACAAGAAGCTTCTGGGAGCAGAAGAAGGGGATTATGAGGTTTATGCAAACTCCGTATTCGATCCGTCCAAGAGGGGACTTTTTATAGCTTCTGATGTGACCAGCAAATACTCCAGACGCACTGAGGGTGAATATCGAAGGATCGCCGACTATATCCGAAAGATCACATCGGTTAAAAAGGGGAATTATATGGTATTTTTCCCGTCTTTTGCATTTATGTCGAATGTAAGGAGGCTATTTGAGGAGGAGTACCCGGATCAGAAGCTTCTCATTCAGGAAACCGTGATGCGCGAACTGGACAGGGAGGAATTCCTGAATGCCTTTGCCGAGGAAAATGAAGAAACGCTCATAGGCATGTGTGTTATGGGAGGCATATTCAGCGAAGGCATAGATCTTAAGGCGGACAGGCTCATCGGAGCACTGATAGTCGGGACCGGAATTCCCATGGTATGTAACGAAAGACAGATATTAAGGGATCATTTTGACAAGGACGGACTAAACGGCTATGACTATGCATATAAATTCCCCGGAATGAATAAGGTCCTTCAGTCTTCCGGACGCGTTATCAGAACTCAGGATGACACCGGGATCGTGGTGCTGCTGGATGAGCGTTTTCTGGAGCGGAGCTATCTAAGACTCTTTCCCAGAGAGTGGGGCAATTATCAGATAGTAGATATCGATAATGCTGAACATAATATCTCTGAATTTTGGAATAATCTTTCAAAATGACATCATATTTTATGATCATGACACCTGTGTCATTTGTGGATAACTTTGTGGAAAATGAGGATTATTCCCATGAAATCGGCATAAAATTATCCCGATTAACATAAAAAATCATGAAAGTGGTATGAATGTATACACAAAAATAACCTGAATGGTCAAAAATCCATGTGGATAAGTCAATCAAAACTGGCCGTCCACAGTGACTGATCCGGTCAAAAATCAACATATTGATGTTTTTGATCCGGACTGTTCTGACTACAGACTATATGTTGTTATCCTTTTGTCCGAACCGGGATCGAACCGGCAACCAGCTCCCGTCTTTAACCTGTCACGCTGTTTTACCGCTCATCATATACGAATTATTTCTTCCATGTTATAATATATGACGGTTGTGCTGTGAAAAGACCGGCCGATCATCAGAGCTTTTTGTGAAGGAGAGAAAAAGATATGTGGGCATATGAAAGTGTATTTTATCAGATCTATCCGCTGGGGTTTTGCGGAGCTCCCTTTGAAAATGACGGTGTTTTGGAACACAGGATACTTAAGGTCCTGGACTGGATACCGCATCTTAAAAAACTGAATATCAATGCGATCTATTTTTCTCCGGTATTTGAATCTGACACTCACGGATACAATACCAGAGACTATACAAAGATCGATACCAGATTGGGTACCAATGATGATTTTAAAAAGGTATGCAAGGCTCTTCATAAAGAAGGGATAAAGGTTGTGCTGGACGGAGTATTCAACCATGTCGGCAGAGGGTTCTGGGCTTTTCAGGATGTTCTTAAAAACCGCGAGAACTCACCCTATGTATCATGGTTTGGCAGGATCGACTTCGGTGGCAACTCAAACTACAATGACGGCCTGTGGTATGAAGGCTGGGAGGGCAATTATGACCTCGTCAAGCTTAATCTTCATAATGATGATGTGGTCAATCACATTTTCTCGGCGGTTGAGGGCTGGATAAACGAATTTGACATAGACGGGATCAGGCTTGACGTCGCCTATTGTCTCGATACGGGATTTCTCAACAGGCTGAGAGGGTTTACCGACAGCAAAAAGGAGGATTTTTTCCTGGTCGGAGAGGTCCTGCATGGCGAATACGGCAGAATGCTCAGCCAGATGAACATACATTCCCTAACCAATTATCAGTGTTACAAGGGAATCTATTCAGCGTTTAACAGCAATAACATGTTTGAGATAGTGCATTCACTGCTTCGTCTGTTCGGACCTGAGGACTGGACAGTAGCAAGGGGATCTCACCTGCTGAGTTTCTGCGATAACCATGATGTCACCAGGATAGCCACGATATTAAACAATCCGGCACATATTATCCCGGTATACGGAATGGTGTTCGGAATGCCCGGAATACCGTGCGTTTATTATGGATCGGAGTGGGGGGCCCAGGGTGACAAATCCCAGGGTGATCAGGCCCTTAGGGCCTGCTTTGACAGGCCGGAATTTAATGAGATCAGTGAGGCCATAAGCAAAATGGCAGCAGCCAAGATAAACAGCAAGGCTCTTAATTACGGATCGATGCGCAGTGTAGTCCTTACTAACAATCAGTGTATTTTCGAAAGAGCAGTTGACGGGGAAAGGGTACTCGTTGCGATAAACGCCGATGTTAATGAGTATATCGCTCATGCAGATTTCGGATGCGGGATGGCCGTGGATCTCATTTCGGGTGAAAAATTTGATTTCGGAGGCGGAGCAACACTTAGAGGATATGGTGTATATTTCCTCAAATGTGAAAGATAGGGCCCGGCAAGCAGAAAAAAGGCAATATGAAGAGATATTCAAAATACATAATTCCATATCTTCCGTATTTTATATTCGGACCTCTGCTCATGATAGTCGAGGTTCTGGGAGAGATCATCATGCCAAAGCTCATGGCAGGGATGATAGACTTCGGCGTAGCCCAGAGAAATTACGGATATATACTGCGTCAGGGAGGACTGATGGCTCTCGTAGCCGTATTCATGCTGATAGGCGGTGTCGGCGGAGCATACTTTGCAGCCAGAGCCTGTGTCGGCTTTTCTTCGGATATGAGAAAGGATACCTTCGATAAGATACAGACCATGTCTTTCGCCGACCTGGACAGGTTCAGTACGGGATCTCTCATCACGAGGCTGACCAATGACGTAACTCAGGTGCAGAATCTCATCAATATGATGCTGAGGATGATGCTGAGAGCGCCGGGAATGCTGATAGGAGCTCTCATTATGGCAGTGATCATGAATGCCGAACTGGCCATGGTGCTTCTGGTGGTTCTTCCGATACTGGTAATACTCATTATTATCGTACTTCGCACCTCTTTTCCAAGATTCAGAGCGATGCAGGATAAACTGGATCGCTTAAACAGCAATGTTCAGGAGGTCCTGACATCGATAAGGGTCATCAAATCATTCGTACGTGAGGAATATGAAGAAAAGAGGTTCGAGAATTCTAACAATGATCTGATGGACAATACCCTTAGAGCCCTCCGGGTCATGATAATAGTTATGCCTCTCATGTCGATAATGGTCAATTCCACGATCCTGGCTGTTGTGTGGTTCGGAGGCAGACAGATCATGGCAGGAAGCATGCTGATCGGAGATCTTACAGCCTTTATAACATATATTACGCAGATACTCTCATCTTTGATGATGGTATCCTTTATATTCCTTCAGGCCTCACGTGCAGTTGCTTCTCTGGGCAGAATAAGGGAGGTTCTCGATACAAAGGTGGATATCAACGATGACAATGCCGGATGCAGGGACAAGACAGTTACTGCAGGCACGATAGAGTTTAAAAATGTAACCTTCAGATATTACAAGAATTCCGAAGAAGCGGTGCTTAATAATGTATCATTGCGCATACCTGCCGGCGCTGATGTGGGCATCATAGGATCTACGGGAAGCGGCAAGACCACATTGGTTTCTCTGATCCCCAGGCTCTATGATACGGATGAAGGCAGTATCCTGGTTGACGGAGTTGATGTCAGGGACTATTCTCTTAAGAATCTTCGTGACGGAATAGGAATGGTGCTCCAAAAGAACGTTCTTTTCTCCGGAAGTATTAAAGAAAACCTGCTTTGGGGAGATGAAGAGGCTACGGATGAGAGTGTCAGGGAAGCTGCGGTATATGCCATGGCCGACCAGTTCATCAATGAAAAAAAGAACGGATATGACTATAAACTCGAACAGAGCGGAAACAACGTCTCAGGCGGCCAGAAACAGAGGCTGTGTATAGCCAGGGCGCTGCTTAAAAAACCCAAAGTACTCATACTGGACGATTCGACATCTGCAGTAGATACAGCTACAGAGGCCAGGATCAGAGAGTACCTTAAATCCAACCTGCCTGACACCACTAAGATCGTTATAGCCCAGCGCATCAGCTCGGTCAAGGACCTCGATATGATCGTGGTCATGGATGACGGAAGTATCGTGGATACCGGTACTCATAAAGAACTTCTGGACAGATGCGAAGAATACAAGGAGATTTATTATTCCCAGATGGATAAGGAGGAAACAGCTTAATGGACGAAAAAAGACTGTTATTCCTCCAAAAGAAATACGAAGACAGACTAAAGCCCAGATCTGATGAACAGCTGCTATCAGATATGGCCAAAGCCGGAGCCTCATCACCCAAAGGTGGTCCGGGTCCCGGAAGGGGCCGTGGCCCCGGAAGAGGAATGCCGACCGGTAAACCAAAGAACTCCAAGGCTACAATAAAGCGGCTGTTTGGATATCTTAAAGGAAATGAACTGAAGCTGATACTGGTATTTGTGTGTGTCATAGGCAGCACGCTGCTGTCGCTGGCAGCAACATATATGCTGAGACCGATAATCAATACCCTGACTACTTCAGAGGCGAGCGTCGGCAAGCTGCTTAGAGGCCTCATATCCATGGCAGTGGTATTTGCATGCGGGGCATTGACTCAGTATGTTCAGGCCAGAATAATGATAGGTGTATCCCAGAACTCTATCAAAAAGCTCAGGGAGGATCTGTTCAGGAAACTCGAGGAACTGCCTGTCAGATATTATGATACCAACTCAAACGGGGATATCATGAGCCGCTTCACCAACGATGTTGACGCGGTGGGTGAGATGCTCAATAACACGATAGTTGCTCTGATATCAGGTGTGATACAGTTTACCGGAACTCTGATCCTGATGATATATACCAACTGGATACTCACATTAATAACACTTGCTACCGTACCGGCAATACTTTTTGCGGTAAAGACGATCACCACCTATTCAAGAAAGTATTACAGACTGCAGCAGGCAGCTATAGGAACCGTCAACGGATATATTGAAGAAACCATACAGGGACAGCGCGTTGTCAAGGTTTTCAACCATGAAGAAGCTGCCAAAGAAGAGTTTGATTATTTAAATCGTGATTTAAGAAACAAACAAATCAATGCGTTATTTTACGGTGGCATAATGTGGCCCGTTATGGGTAATATGAGCCAGATATCATATGCGATAACCGCAACCGTGGGAGGTATCCTGTGCGTGGCACGCGGTTTTGATGTCGGAGGACTTACGGTATTTGTCAATTATTCCAGACATTTCTCAATGCCGTTGAATCAGCTGGCCATGCAGGTGAACACGATCTTCTCTGCTCTGGCGGGTGCTGAGAGGGTATTTGCTGTTATGGATGCTGAACCTGAGACACAGGATGTGCCTTCGGCGGTCACTATTGTTGAGGAAGACGGAAGACTTCTTTATAACATACCCAGGACTGCTTCATTTATTAAGGATGGTAAGGTGCCCGGTGAAGTATATAAGGAGACCGGAGAAAGTTATCTCGTTCCCGTATTGGGCGCCGTTACGCTGAGCGATGTTTCATTCGGTTATGTTCCTGATAAGACAGTTCTTAAGGATATATCTCTTTATGCCAAACCCGGACAGAAGATTGCTTTTGTCGGATCTACCGGAGCCGGCAAGACTACGATAACCAACCTGATAAACAGGTTCTATGATATCAATGAAGGCAGCATAACCATAGACGGTATTCCGGTCAGAGCCATAGAACGGGATTCACTGAGACGAAATATCGCCATGGTCCTTCAGGATACGCATTTGTTTACCGGTACTGTTATGGAAAATATCAGATACGGCCGGCTCGATGCAACTGACGAAGAAGTAATTGAGGCTGCAAAGGTTGCTTCCGCCCATTCATTTATCATGCGTCTGGAGAACGGATATGATACTATGATAGAGGGTGACGGTGCCAATCTGTCACAGGGCCAGAGACAGCTTATAAATATTGCCAGAGCTGCAATATCCAAGGCTCCGATCCTCATACTTGATGAAGCTACGAGCTCCGTAGATACCAGGACGGAAAAGCACATAGAACATGGAATGGACCGTCTGATGGCTACACGGACCACACTGGTCATCGCGCACAGGCTCTCGACCGTCCGCAACGCCAATGCCATTATGGTACTTGAACACGGACAGATCATAGAAAGAGGAGATCACGATGATCTGCTCAAAGATCAGGGCAGATATTACGAGCTTTATACCGGCAGGTCAAAACTTGACTGATCCGGTCAAACATATAAAAGGCATTATTTACAAAAGGATAAGGTGATAAACATGACTGAATTTGGAAACACGCAGGACGATCTGTATCTCGGATCGACTATTGAGGAGATCTATGAGAATGATCCCGAACTGTCGCTTGATAATGCTCTTGAAAACACGGTGACTATGGAACTTCTCGAGGATGTGCTTCATGATTACTGGGAAGGCATAGCGGCTGATTCCAACGAGATAGAGGAACTGTCCAAATCTGACGACTATAAGCTGTATACGGTAAAGGTTCATGCGCTTAAGAGTTCTTCGAGGATAGTAGGCATCATGAAACTCGGAGATATGGCCTATGAACTGGAAATGGCCGGTAAGGCTGCCGGAAACGGAGATGCGGGTGCTGTTGATACCATCAGGAAAAAGACTCCCGAGGTACTGGCTAAATACCGCTCTTATGCAAAGATATTCGCACCCGTGTTTGAAGGATAAGAGAAGCTATGACCGAAAAAACAGGCATGATGCCCAAAACCGTCATAGTTATGCCGGTCGCAAACGAGGAGGCGACCATGGAAAAGGTAGTTGACATGATAATGCAGCTGCCTTATGACAATCTGTTCTATTATCCGGTGATAGATGATTATTCACGTGACCGGACAGAGAGCATATTGAGGAAAAAAGCAGCAGATAATCCGAGGATGAAGGTGATATACCACAAGGAATCAAAGGGGGTAATCAGCTGCTATCTGGAAGGTTACAGACAGGCGCTTAATGACGGTGCCGACAGAATAATAGAGATGGACGGCGGAATGTCACATGACCCCGCTCAGCTTCCCGAGTTCATTAAAAAACTTGACGAAGGTTATGATTGTGTCTGGGGCTCAAGATTTGTTAAAGGCGGCGGGATCAGTGACCTGCCTCTTTACAGAAGGCTTCTTAGCAGCGGAGGAACAATTCTGGCCAATATCGTGCTGGGAACCAGGCTAAAGGATATGACCAGCGGATATGAGGCTTTTCAGAGAAAAGTGCTTGAAAACATGAATCTTGACTGCATCCTTTCTACCGGACATATGTATCAGACTGAGATCAGGTACTATTGCAGAAAACTCAACTGTGTAGAAGTTCCGATCCATTATGCAGGGTCGTCTTCGGGCCTTAATGCCGGGAATGTGTTCGAGGCCCTTAAGATTCTGTTTAAATTGAAAAAACATGAGAAAAACATCTGGAAGGATGATCCTAAGCATGGATAAAAAAACGGTTTTAAAGCTTTTGGGATGTGTATTGACGGCGGCAGCTGCTATAGGAATGTTGCTGCTGCTCACAAAACAGGTGGGTGTTTCCAATCAGGTAACGGAGATAAACCCACCTCTTTTTGACAGTCCGTCATATGTTGAGCCGGGACGTGGAGGCGTCATCAGGGTTTTGATGAGAGCAAAGGAAGATGCGACCCTGGGCGAATTTAAAGCTGTTATGGTCAATACCGACAGTTCCGGATCGGGGATGGTCAGGTTTACCATGACAAGTGGCACAAACGAGCTGTGGAGTACTGAGATTCCGGAGAGTGCCATTACGATCGGCGAGTGGTTCGGGATAGGTAATCCCGCGACATATATTGAATCGGGTCAGGCCTATGAGATGCTGATAGAACCTGTTGATTGCGAGCCGTACTTTATTAAGACACAGTTGTTTGCGACTAATAAGGTTCTTCCTTTTGAAGAGTCCGTTTTTTTGACCGGTGGGGGAAAAGAGAACGAGGAGCTTGACTGCGGTATCTCTCTCGGAACCGCAGTCGTATCGGATAAACCGCTTACGTATGGGGATACGTTCTATTTTTCCCGCTCTATCGTTGTGTTAACGGCGATCGTCGTCATCTGTATTATTATTTTCGGACATAATAAGGTACTGGGCTTTTTTACATATATATGGGACAAAAGCTTTGTGATAAGGTTTGGCAACGAGATATTGCTGTTGCTGATGTTCATTACATTCTGCCTTTCGATATACGTTAACGGTTATCTGGAGGGTGTCAATATTAGTGCTGATTCGGCCGGATATTTGCGTGAAGCGGTAAATCTGCATGCAGGCAAAGGATTTCATTACGATGCGCTCGCAGGCTATGAGAGCAGCTGGTTTGCCAACTGGCCGATATTGTACCCTGCCATGATAGCTCTGGTCATGAAGATCACAGGACTGGAGGTCTACCTGTCGTCCAAGATCCTGTCAATGATACTGGTTGGAATACTTCTTGGCGTACTTTATAAAGAATATGGCAAAAAAGCGTGGATATATGCTCTTTGCGCCACTAACCTCGGATTGATGTATCTGTACTGGTATTCGTGGAGTGAGCTTCCTTTTATCATATTCATCACGCTGTTTGCTTTAAGGCTGTACCGGATACTGCAAAGCGACTCATTTGTTCTTAAAGACTGTATATTGCTGGGATGCTTTATGGTCCTTGCATTCCTTACAAGATACTTTGGTATTTTCCTTTTCGGCGTAGCAGCATTTTCCATATTCATTATCGTCCTGGGGCGTATTTCAGCGATGCTCAGGGAAAAGAAGGACAATAAGGACAATATGGATGCCGCCGATAAGCATCGTTTATGGTCTGCTATCAAAACCATTTTGGGCGGAAAGGTTATGGGCCTTATAGCTACCTGCGGTATTTCCGGCGTTATATGCCTGCTCTATCTTATCAACAACAAAATCAGGAACGGAATGCCTTCGGGTGTTTCAAGAAGCATGTGGTGGGACGATTACGTTACGCTCACCAATGACCTCATTAAGGCTCTGGTCGCTGAGTTCTTTAACATATTCCATACGGAGGTTCCCTCATATATCGCAGAACTTAAGCCTTCCATGGAGGCGCTCTTCGTGATAACGGTGTTGTCGGTGACGGCCATATACATTATCCCCAGAATAAAAGGATTTTCGAGAGCATCAGTCCTGATAATGACATCCGTTATCTATTATGGGATGTTCATAGTCATCAGGTATTTTTCTTCCATGGACACCTTCTACTACAGGTTCTTTGCTCCTGCAACGTTTCTGTTTACTCTGGGTTTGACGGAATTGATAGTTAATGATCTTACCGGGGGCTCTGACGGGGACGTAATATGCAAAACTAACGGAAATATCGTAAAGACCGTGGGATTCTTTGCAGGTGCGTTTCTACTTGTCATTTCCGTCAGCTATGCGTCTGATCACATCGCCGGAAATAACATAGCGTATTATGACATCATTAAGATGAACTGGGATGAAGATTATGCTGAGATCCCCCAAAAGAGTGTCGTGATTTTCAGTACCCTGGATTTCAGATCGCTTTATTACAGACCGGATGTGACAGAAGGACTGATCGGACCCGAGGACAATATGGAGAGTATAAATAACAAATATTACGGAAGCGATCACATGTGTATTTTGACTTCCGATGCCAAAATCATGGCTGAATCGGGGATTTATGATCCGGAGATCACAAATGAAATAACCGATGCTCTTAAAACAGCCGGAAAATACTGTGTGATCGATATGAAACATTAGCAAAAGCCCTGAAAATACGCTGATTGCAAAAACGCTAAATCACGATTTGATAGTTGTCCCCAAAGGCTGTTCGGGCCGGTTTGAGACACATTATTGAGATGGATACAGCCTGTTTTTACAGAAATTTTATAAAAAGATTAGCACTCGACAGTTGACAGTGCTAATAACGAGTAGTACTATCATGCTGACATAGAAAAATATACGTTTTTTGAAAATGATCATTCGCTGAGAATAAAAAACACAGGTTATAATCCTGTGACAGATGATCGTCAATATACTGCAAAGGAGGGTAGTAGTATGAACATAGACAGATTTACACAGCAATCCACGATAGCTGTCCAGAATCTTGACAAGATCGCCTTGGAATACGGTAATCAGGAGATAGAAGAGGAGCATCTGCTGTATTCGTTGCTCACGCTCGATAACAGTCTGATACTGAATCTGATCCGGAAAATGGGTATCGATCCCGATGAATTCCTGGGCAAGGCCGAAGAAGCCATCCAAAAGAAAGTAAAGGTTCAGGGAGGACAGCCCTATATAGGACAGGATCTTAATAAAGTGCTCATTAATGCGGAGCCCGAAGCCAGGGCCATGTCTGATGAATACGTATCGGTTGAGCATCTGTTCCTGTCGATGATAAAGCATCCAAACAAGGCGATAAAGGAGCTGTTTGCAACATACGGTATAACCAGGGAGAGCTTTTTATCAGCGCTGTCAAGTGTCAGAGGCAACCAGAGAGTTACGTCGGACAATCCTGAAGCTACCTATGACGTGCTGGAAAAATACGGAACGGAGCTTGTCGGCAAAGCCAGAGAACAGAAGCTGGAGCCCGTGATCGGACGTGATGATGAGATCAGGAATGTTATAAGGATATTATCCCGTAAGACCAAGAACAATCCGGTGCTCATAGGTGAACCCGGTGTCGGAAAAACAGCTGTTGTTGAAGGCCTGGCCAGGCGAATAGCCGATGAAGATGTTCCCGAGGGCCTTAAGAATAAGAAGATATTCTCTCTCGATATAGGTGCTCTGGTAGCCGGAGCCAAGTACAGGGGCGAATTTGAGGAGCGCTTAAAGGCTGTTCTGGGTGATGTAAAGAACTCGGACGGTGAGATCATCCTGTTCATAGATGAACTTCATACGATAGTTGGAGCCGGCAAAACAGACGGAGCCCTCGATGCGAGCAACATGCTTAAGCCCATGCTGGCCAGAGGCGAGCTGCACTGTATAGGTGCCACGACTTTGGACGAATACAGAAGCTATATAGAAAAGGATCCTGCGCTGGAGAGAAGATTCCAGCCTGTGATGGTCAATGAACCGACGGTAGAGGACACCATATCAATCCTGCGTGGACTAAAGGAAAGGTACGAAAGCTACCATCATGTACGTATAGAAGACAATGCTCTCGTTGAGGCTGCGGTTCTGTCAAACAGGTATATTTCAGACAGGTTTCTGCCGGATAAGGCTATAGATCTGGTAGATGAGGCCTGTGCTCAGGTTAAGACCGAACGCGAATCCATGCCTACCGAGCTCGATGAATTAAAGAGGAAAAAAGAGCGTCTGGAAATGGAGGCCATAAACCTCAAAAAGGAGGATGATAACCTCTCAAAGGAGAGACTGGGCAATATCCAGGCAGAACTCAGTGAGACAGAAGAACAGTTTACCGCTCTGATGGCAAAGTGGGAAAATGAAAAGGCCGAAAGTGAGAACCTGTCTGTTATAAGAGATAAGATACTGGAAGCTAAGGAAGAGACCGAGCTTGCGCAAAGGAACGGAGATTACGAACGCGCCAGTGAACTTAATTACAGTATAATCCCGAATCTGACCAAGGAACTCGAGGAAGCCGAAAAGAAGGCAAATAATAAGGAGCTGTCACTTGTTCACGAGGCAGTGACCGAAGAAGAGATAGCAAGGATCGTATCACGCTGGACGGGAATCCCGGTATCAAAACTAAACGAGACCGAGAGGAATAAGACACTTCACCTCGATGAGGAACTCCATAAGCGAGTGATCGGCCAGGATGAGGGTGTTACCAAGGTGACCGAGGCCATAATCAGATCCAAGGCCGGTATCAAGGATCCCGATAAGCCAATAGGTTCCTTCATGTTCCTGGGACCCACGGGTGTCGGCAAGACTGAACTGGCCAAGGCTCTTGCAGCAGCACTTTTTGATGATGAGAACAATATGGTCAGGATCGATATGAGTGAGTATATGGAGAAGTTCTCCGTATCAAGGCTGATAGGAGCTCCTCCTGGATATGTCGGATATGAAGAAGGCGGTCAGCTGACCGAAGCTGTAAGGAGAAAGCCGTATTCGGTCGTTCTGTTCGATGAGATCGAAAAAGCACATCCGGATGTATTCAATGTACTGCTTCAGGTGCTTGACGACGGACGGGTTACCGACTCTCAGGGACGCACGGTTGACTTCAAGAACACTATACTCATTATGACATCGAATATAGGTGCTCCTGCGCTGCTTGAAGGCATTGACTCCAATGGTCAAATAACAGATGATGCCCACGATATCGTTATGGAAGAACTCAGATCTTCGTTCAGGCCGGAATTTCTGAACAGGCTGGATGAGATAATAATGTTCAAGCCTCTTGGCAGGAATGACATAGCAGGTATTATCGATCTGATCATGAAGGATCTTAACAAGAGACTTACCGATAAGGAGCTGACCGTCGAGCTGACGGATGCCGCCCGCGAGAACATACTCGAAAACGCCTATGATCCGGCATTCGGCGCGAGACCTCTTAAGAGATACATTCAGAAATGGGTAGAGACATTATCAGCCAGACTTATTCTGGAAGGGAATATCAAAGAGGGTGATGTGATCTTGATGGATGTTAAGGATAACGAGATGTATGCACGTATCAAATAAGCATCCGTCACAGAAATATCGTATTAAATAACAGTAGATATAAACGGCGTTAACCATTTTGGTCAACGCCGTTTATTAATGATCTTTCAACCTTTTTCTTAGTTGAGGTCTGCTCAGATATCAGTCTGTACCTCTTACGTCATCGTCAAAGGTGCAGTCAGTGATCTCCACCATATCGGTCTCATTTGTAAAGACTCCATAGCTGTTATCCTTGAATTCACAGCCTGTAAAGTATATATATCCGCTTTCGTCGTCGGCATGTACAAATTCCCCGTCGTTATAGTATTCGGCAGAAACGTTATTGTTCGTAAACCTGCAATCGTCAAAATTGATGCTGTGTGAGTCATACAGTTCTATCTGGGTATATTCGGAATTATCATGCATATCGCAGCCGGTAAAGGACAAGTAATACATCCTGTAACCGGATACTATCCCGTAAGTACATTCGTATATTTCGGAATTATTAAAATAGATTGACGAGCAGTCAGATGCCTCCAGTCCATAACTGCCGCATCCATACAGATGACAGTTATCTATCGTGACATCATAGCAGTTACGCATACCGAGCACAGGTGCTCCGCATGTACCCGGCTCAACATGGTGCCCGCATGTGAGTCCGTCGAAGGTTATTTTTTCGCAGTCGGCAAAATTGATAACTGCCGAATATGGATCGTCTATGCTCAGCTCGGCGGTCTGGCCGTTTTCGACTTCAATCTTCATATAGGATACTCCGTCTATAACCAGAGACCTGTCCGAGATATAGGCTTTGGGGTTATCGGCTTTTCCGACATACGAAGACAGATCATAATCGCCGGGCTCTAATATGATCTTGGTGTTATCATCTATGGCTGCGATCAGTTCTGCAACATCTGATACGGTAACGGTTTGCAGATAGGCCAGTTCAGATTTGTTTTCAAGTTCCGGAGAACCTTCTTTGTAGTAAGAGTTGATATTGATGTTTTTCCACTCATCGGCATAATCATATTCATCGTCTTCGCTGCTGTATTCCGAATATATGATCATATAGTTATCGTCGATCAGGGTCGCTTTAAAAATGGTCTGTCCCTTTCGGGGATTCTCCGCTACCACATGCCATTCCTGGTTTTCACATGAATCATAAAGAGGGCTGTTATCTATTTTTACAGGAACATGGAGACTCTCGGAAAAGGACTCGTAATGGCTTTCTGACATATCAGCGTACCATGAACCGTCTTCTTCGTAGAATTCCACCGTCCCAATGATGCAGTCATCTTCGGACATATAAAAGCTCTTATCCATATCATCCATCCGGTCGCCGGGAACACCGTAATAGTTTTCGTAATAGCAGAGCTCCCACGAGCCCTCCAGCTTTTTGAACTCGTCGGCAGATTCATCTTTTTTCTTATCTTTCCTGTTTTTCTTTTTTGAGGATTTATCTTCATCCTCATCTTCGTCGCTGTCTTTATCCTTCTCGCCCTCCGATTCTTCGGTTTCTGAATCGGCTTTGTCCTTAACTCCTGATGAATTCTGAGAACATGCGGTAAATGCGCACATCAGAAGGAGCATGAGCAGCACCAGTTTCCTTTTCATAATATCCACCCCTTTCCGTAAAAAATTAAGAATATTATAACAGATATCTGATTATAATGGCGATGAACCTTACTATTGAGATTCTCCCGGAAAGTGACTAAGGGATTATATATATGACCAGACAGTGGATGTCAAAGACAGGGCATTCATTGTCTTTTCCGAAACGGCTCTGGTGGCGTTGTTTCTGGCTGTTCCGGCCGGTGATGTTCCGAATCTGCAGATATCTAACGGTCAGTCTAACACGTAGTATTGAAAACCATGTCATGTGGTGCTAGAATACTAAGTATGAAAAGGACCAGACTTTCAGACCGGATTCTTCCGGATTACACAAAGGGCGAAGAGATCGCCAATATGGTTACGCATATCATAGGAGCCGTATTCGGAATAGTGGCTCTGGTGCTGTGTGTCGTTTTCTCTGCGATAAAACGCGATGCCTATCTGGTGGTCGGAAGTTCGATCTACGGATCGTCTCTCATCGTTTTGTACACTATGTCCAGTGTATATCACGGACTTCATCCCAATATGGGCAAAAAGGTCCTGCAGGTCATAGATCACTGCACGATATACTTTCTCATCGGCGGGACCTATACTCCCATTGTATTGGGACCGATCAGACAGATCAGTCCCGGCTGGGGCTGGACGATATTTGGTGTAGTATGGGGATTTTGCATACTCGGCTGCGTTTTTACCGCTATAGACCTTAAGAAGTACGCGGTCTTATCGATGGTATGCTATATAGGTATCGGATGGATAATAGTTATCGCCATACGGCCCACGATCCTTGCGGTGACGCCCAAAGGGGTGCTGTTTCTGGTTCTCGGAGGTATATCATATACCGTGGGTGCCGTCCTTTACGGGATAGGCCGCAGGGTCCGTTACATGCACACGGTATTTCATGTATTTGTACTGCTGGGGACGATGTTTCATTTCCTGACGGTCTTCATATACTGTGTACTGGCACGGTAATATAGTAAAAACACTCGATCGATATCCATACATCACGGTTTTGATGGACGAAATAAAGGCTGCATGATAAGATAATAAGTTGACGGCAGTCTTTTTTATTGCCCGAAATACACATAATCTAACACATATGGAGAGTGAATTATGAATATAGTATGTCTGGACCTTGAAGGGGTCCTGGTACCGGAGATCTGGATAGCTTTTTCAAAGGCGGTTGGAATACCCGAACTGTCCCGAACCACCAGAGATGAGCCTGATTATGACAAGCTGATGAAATTCCGACTGAATATATTAAAGGAACACGGACTGGGGCTAAAGCAGATACAGGATACGATCGCAACCATAGATCCGCTGCCGGGGGCAAAGGAGTTCCTCGATGAATTAAGACAGATCACGCAGGTACTCATTCTGAGTGATACATTTGAACAGTTCGCAAAGCCACTGATGCAGAAACTCGGCTGGCCGACAATTTTCTGCAACACATTGGAGGTTGCGCCGGATGGAGAGATCACAGGCTATAAGATGCGCTGTGAAAAGTCAAAACTCACTACCGTAAGGGCACTTCAGTCATGCGGATTTGATACGATCGCCGCAGGTGACAGCTTTAACGATCTGGGAATGATCGAGGCCAGCAAGGCAGGGTTCCTTTTCAGGACAACCGAGGCGATCAAAAAGGATCATCCGCAGTATCCGGCATTTGAAACCTATGAGGATTTCCTGGAAGGGATAAAAGCTGCCCTGAAGCAGTAAATATATATCTAAAGACATATGATTTAAACGGAGGGTATCTTAATGAGTAAGGTTAATGATTTCTTAAATGAAGCAGGTGTGTTTTTCCTCGCAACAAATGACGGCGACCAGCCCAAATTAAGACCGCTGGGTGCTCATATGGAGATGGACGGCAAGGTCATCTTCGGAGTGGGTGATTTTAAGAATGTATACAGGCAGCTTGTTGCCAACCCCAAATGTGAGATAGTTGCTGCCAAGCAGGACGGACACTGGATGCGCTATACGGGCAGAGCTCAGTTTGAGACAGATGGCAAATATGCAGAGGCCATGCTCGACGGTGCTCCTCACCTTCGTCAGATATATAATGATGAAACAGGAAATAAGATGATGTGCTTCCACCTCGAGGATGCCACCGCTGTTGATATCGCTGTAATGGGAGACGGAGAGAACCTCCTTTGATCCCGGTTTGAATATGAAAACGTATGAGAAATTTGACGGTAAAAGAATACTGATATGGGGATACGGCCGTGAGGGCAGATCCACCGAGAAATTCCTAAAGGAATTCTGCAGGCCTTCCGGTGTAGAGGTGTTTGAAGGCAAAAAAGAGGATATCAGGCAGAACGATTACGACTATATCATAAAGAGCCCCGGGATCATTATGGATGATGATGACCCAAAGTATACCTCACAGACGGATATCCTGCTTGAAGTATACAAAAAGAATATAATAGGGGTCACCGGAACCAAGGGCAAGAGTACGACATCCGCCATGCTGCATCATGTGCTCAGTGAGTGCCTTGACACTAATGTCATATTGCTTGGAAACATCGGGAAGCCCTGTCTGGACTATTTCGGAGACATTGAAGATGACACTGTTGTCGTTTTTGAGATGTCCTGCCACCAGTTGGCCCATGCACATTATTCACCTCATATTTCAGTGTTTCTTAACATATACGAAGAACATCTGGACTACTATCATACGTTTGACAATTATTTCAGGGCCAAGTGCAATATCACGAAGAATCAGGGTCCGGAGGATCACCTCTTTATAGGAGATCAGGTTCCGGCTATAGATACCGAGGCCTGCGTTCACGTGATAAAAAGGGATGAAACCCCACATTTTGAACTGGGTGTTCCCGGCAAACACAACGAATATAACGCCTATGTAGTAAGCACTATCGCTTCGGATATGTTCGGTCTTGATGATGAGGATATAAGAAAAGCACTCAAAACCTTTAAGGGTCTTCCTCACCGCCTGTGCTATATAGGTGAAAGGGACGGGATAAAGTATTACGATGATTCCATATCAACGATCCCCAATGCCACGATCGAAGCGCTGGGAGCGATAGATGATGCAAAGACCGTTATCATAGGCGGCCTGGACCGGGGTATCAGCTATGATATACTGATCGACTATATCCGGCAGCATAACGGTTATAACTATATATTTGCATATGAGTCAGGCAAAAAGATATATGAAGCGGTAAAGGGACCCGATAATTGTATTTTGGTTGAGGATCTGAGTTCGGCTGTTAAGACTGCTAAGGAAGTAACACCTGAGGGCTGTTCATGCATTCTTTCTCCTGCGGCTGCTTCATACGGTTATTTTAAGGACTTTGAGGAACGCGGTGATAAATTCCGTGAATACGTCTTCGGATGACGGAGAATCATATGGATAACAGACTGTCGCTTATCTTTACAGGCGATATCGGATTTGACAAATATATGGACATGAAATGGAAGGACCCGGATCTTATCGACAGCGATATCCGGGCTTATCTTTCTTCGGCCGATCACGTGATCGTTAACGTTGAGGGGCCGTTCTCAAAACCGGATGATACCGGGACAGGCGATATGACAGGCTCTCTTAAGCACGGCATGGATCCTGAGGCAGCAGTCTTTATCCGCGATCTGGGAGCGGATATCTTCAATATCAACAATAATCACATTATGGATGCAGGGGTAAAAGGCATGAAGGACACGCTGGAGGTATCGCATTCATTAAATGTAATGACGATCGGCGCCGGGATGAACATGGATGAAGCCTCCGCACCAATATTCTTTAACGAAGCGGGTGGCGTGGGATTGCTGAGCGTGGGTTACGACAGAGCATGCCGCAAGGCAGATGCAGATACACCGGGCTGTCTTAACTTTTCGGACATGGATATCATCCGTGACAGGATAGCGTTCATAAAGGGCAGGAGCCGCTACTGCGTGGTGATAGCTCATGACGGAGAGGAGTTTACGGCGCTTCCCTCACCCTATACCAGGGACAGATACAATGAATATCTTAAAATGGGTGCAGACATTGTGATCGCACACCATCCTCACGTGCCCATGAACTATGAGACTGTCGGGGACAAGGTGATCTTTTATTCACTCGGTAATTTCATATTTGATACGGATTACCAGCGCTCCCAGAAAAACACCGACAGAGGACTGTTCATAAAACTCAGCTTTGACGAAGAAGGTTTTAAGTTTGAGCCATATGGCATCCGAATCGACAGATCTTCAGGGAGGATAGTGCCTTATGCACTGCCGGATATTTTCGAGGATGTTTCGCCCGATGAATATGACAGACTGATCCCGCTATCATCTAAAATGTTCATAGAGAATATGAAAAGGCAGCAAAAATATCTTTTCCCCGATAAGTATGCAAATGCTACGGAAAAGGACTGGTATGACAATTTTTATGAGCCCATGCGAAGCGGTCGTGTTCCCGGGCAGCTGCTTGATTTTCAGATAATATATCCTCTGGCACAAAGGGCCGAAGAAGGAGCCTGGAAGGACAGCAGACTTGGTAAAGTAGTAGATTTTATTATGGAGCAGATACAATGAAGAGAATAATAACCATAGCGGCAATGCTGATAATGACAATAGCTGCGGTGATCATAATATTCGCGGTAAATAATGGCAGTAGCACCGCAAAGGAGCAAGGGGATTCTTCGCAGACCTTAATCGAGGAAGAGGACATATCCGCAGATGGGGCAGACAGCGAAGATGATTCGGATGATGTTAAGCCTGATAAGAAAGAAAAAGCAAAAACAGGTAAAAAAAGATCTGAAGATGAAAAAAACAGCTCGGCTAAGGAAGATGACAAGCCTGTAAAAGAAGAAAAGAAAAAGGATAAGAGCGAAGATAAAAAGGAAGAAAAGACCGGGAACAAAAAAGCTCCGGGAGAAGTTCTGGAGGTTGGGGATGAAGCACCCGACTTTACGACCATGCTGGTCGACGGAGGATCGTTTACCCTCTCTGAGCACAGTGATGAATGCGCGCTTATCAATTTCTGGGCAACATGGTGTCCCCCTTGCGTAGGCGAGATGCCCGCATTTCAGAAGCTTCTTGATGACGACATAGAGGGGCTCAGTATCATATGCGTCAACTGTATGGAGGATCGTTCCACCGTCAAAAAATTCGTAAGGGATGAGCACTATACCTTCAATGTCGGTTTTGATACGGACGGAGAGATCATGTTCAATTATCCCACAGACGGGATACCGTATACGCTGGTTGTTCATAATGGCGTGATCAAAGATATATTCCTCGGATCAAACGGCGCCGACATACAGTATAAGGTGTACCTCGAGGCGATAAATGAGGCTATGGGAGCGGATGAAGATGAATAAAAAGACATTCCTTGTAAGGATCGCTATCATCATCCTGTCTGCCGGCCTTTTACTTATCGGTATACGTGACCGTGGTTTTCAGGATGTAAAGAATAAGGCCGTAAGGATATGCTATGAGTGCATCGGGATCGGATAACAAAAAAGGCCGGTCCTTCGGTCGAAGATATATCCAGCTGCTGACAGCAGTGCTTTACAACTGCAATTTCCGCGGATTTGCCGAAGGCAGTATCTATAAAGGAGATATCAAGGGGATCTGTGTCCCCGGACTTAACTGCTATTCATGCCCCGGCGCGATAGGCTCGTGCCCTCTGGGAAGCCTTCAAAGCGGCCTGCTGTCTTCGCAATACAGGATACCCTACTATGTTGCCGGCACGCTGTTGCTGTTCGGCATTATGCTCGGCAGAGTCGTATGCGGTTTTCTGTGCCCATTCGGATTGATACAGGATCTGCTTTACAAGATCCCGACTCCCAAGATCCGCAAGAACAGGATCACTTCGAAACTGACATATCTTAAATATCTGATATTGGTCGTTTTCGTTATCATAATACCTCTGACTGCACTGGTTCCGGGTTTCTGCAAATATATCTGCCCTGCGGGGACGCTGCAGGGAGGGATTCCGCTCGTCCTTAAGAACGAAGCACTCAGGGAACTTACCGGTTTCCTTTTTACATGGAAAACAATATTGCTTACGGTGATAATCATCTCCTGCGTGATCTGCTTCAGGAGCTTTTGCAGATTTCTGTGTCCGCTCGGAGCTATATATTCACTATTTAACAGGTTCTCCGTATTCGGGATCAGAGTGAATGAAAAAACATGCACAGGGTGTGACAGATGCATAAGGAACTGCAGGATGGATGTTAAAAAGGTATGTGACAGGGAATGCATCCAGTGCGGAGACTGTATTAAGGACTGTCCCGTCAACGCCATAGGATATGGCAGAAAACAAGCATAAAAGACACATATATGGTATAATTATATGGTTGTTTTGCCGCTCCGTCGGCAAACACTCGGTATAGTATGGACCTTTTTGAATATATGTCTGAAAAGAATAAGGAAAAGGAATCCCCGCTTGCGGCAAGGATGCGTCCGGATACCCTTGATGAGGTAGTAGGGCAGCAGCACATAATAGGCAAAGACAAGCTTCTTTACCGAGCTATTAAGGCGGATAAATTAAGTTCGATCATCTTTTACGGGCCTCCCGGAACAGGCAAGACAACTCTGGCCAGGGTGATAGCCAATACCACCTCAGCCGAGTTCATGCAGATAAATGCTACCGTCGCCGGTAAAAAGGACATGGAAGAGGTCGTCAAAAAAGCCAAAGAATATCAAGGCATGTACGGCCGGCGCACCATCCTTTTTATAGACGAGATCCACAGGTTCAACAAGGGACAGCAGGATTATCTGTTGCCGTTCGTGGAGGACGGAACAATCATCCTTATAGGTGCGACTACCGAGAACCCTTATTTTGAGGTAAACGGGGCTCTGCTTTCAAGATCCAATATCTTTGAGCTTAAGCCTCTTAGTAACGAAGATATCAAGACGCTTATCATAAGAGCTGTCAATGATGAGCACAAAGGCCTGGGCAGCTTCAATGTCGAGATAGATGATGATGCGGCCGATTTTCTGGCAAATGCGGCAAACGGCGATGCACGTAACGCTCTGTCGGCAGTTGAACTGGGCGTGATGACAACTCCGCCCTTAAGTGACGGCAGGATACATATAGACAGGGAAACCGCAGCCGAGTGCATACAGAAGAAAGTGCTCCCATATGATAAAGACGGGGATAATCACTACGATAATATATCCGCCTTTATAAAAAGCATGAGAGGGTCTGACCCCGATGCCGCAATATATTATCTGGCCAGGATGCTCTGCTCAGGTGAGGATATAAAGTTCATCGCCAGAAGGATAATGATATGCGCATCCGAGGATGTCGGGATGGCAGATCCAGAGGCTCTGCAGGTAGCAGTATCTGCATCGCTGGCGGTAGAGCGTGTAGGAATGCCGGAAGCAAGGATCATACTGGCGCAGGCAGCCTGCTATGTAGCATGCGCTCCCAAGAGTAATGCGTCGTATCTGGCTATTGACGAGGCTATAGCCCTTGTTGAAAACGGAGGAGTATATCCCGTGCCCAGACACCTTCAGAATGTGCATGCGGATTCAGCTGGACAGGAGCGGGAACAGGGATACCTCTATGCTCATGATTATCCGAACCACTATGTTGATCAGCAGTATCTGCCTGATGATATAAAGGATAAGAAGTTCTATCACCCTACCGACAACGGATACGAAAAAGAAATAAAAGAGTATTTCGACCGTATAGGCAGGAAGAAATAAAAACCGGAAAGATTTTGAATGGAAGATCAAAACGAAAAAAACACAACTGAATTGGATAATAACGATTCCGGCTCAAAGACGACTTCGGCCCCGAAGGATAAAAAGCGAAGGAAAAAAGGCGGAATGAAACGGAGCCAGATCATAGCGATCGTTGCAGCCGCAACCGTGATCATCGGCATCGGAGCGTATCTGATCGCCCGGGAGGTCAATAAGCCCGCAGGCGGTACCGTGGCCGCACCTGTCGTTAATATCGAGGACATTCTGGAACCTCTGCCTGCCGAGATAGACAATAGCGGAGTTCTGGGCCGCGGAGTGCTTGAACACATAGTCGGAGCCGGACGTGCCGTTGAGAACGCATACGGATTAAGACCTCCCACAGTGGAACTGACCGAAGAGAACAGAGCAGACTTTGTCAAGGTCACGGAGTGCGTTATAGGAGATAACGGTCTTATTAATATCAAGACCGCGTCTGACGGTATCCCCAAATCCGATGACAAATTCTATTACCTTTTTGCATTAAATGCTTTTGACTATTCTCTGCCTGAAGGCGCAGAGGCCGTAGCTAAAACATACAAGAACAACGAAGGCGTTTTTTCGTGCTCACTTAACAAAGGAGCTGCTTCATCGCGGCTGTTCAAAAAGTTTGCTGTAGGTGTCAAGATCGACGGAAACTACCAGCTGATAAGCAAAGGATCATTTATCACCAATCCGGAATATGGCTCAAAGTATGGAAACGTGTTTATGAAGCCCTCATCAAAAAAGGGCATACTCATAGATTATTCCAAGTACAAGACAGGTCAGCTGGAGGATCTGGGTGTTAAACAGGTAGCGATAAACTTCAGGATACAGGATTTCCTTGGACCTTCGTCGAATGCTCTGTTCCCAACGGTCAATTACACATATAACGGCAAAAACTACGCATTTGACGGGGCTGCGCTTTCCGGATTTGATGAGACGATAAGGTATCTGACGGAAAACAATATTTCGGTAACGGCGATCCTTCTTAACAGCTATTCCAGCCAGTATCTGACACTGATACATCCTGATGCCAGAAGCAAGAACGTGTGCCCTTACTATATGTTCAATGCCGCAACCGAGGATGGGGTGGATTATCTGGCTGCCGTCGGAAGCTTTTTTGCAGACAGGTACTCGGGTTCCAAGCACGGCCGAATATCCAACTGGGTAATAGCCAATGAGATCAATGCCCGTAAGGAATGGAACTATATGGCCTATACCGACGTTGATACATATACCAGAGCCTACGCTGATGCATTCAGGGTTTTTTATAATGCTATAAAGAGCACCTCAGGATCAGCCAGGGTCTATATTTCCCTCGACCAGCAATGGAACAGGGATATGAAGAACAATCCGGACTATGACGGCAAGGATGTTACGGACTGCTTTAATTCATATATCAAAGAATACGGAAACATAGACTGGGGAATGGCTTATCATCCCTACAATGTGCCTCTGACGAGCTGTAAAACATGGACATCTTCAAAGTATGTCAAGCATTCATCGGATTCTCCCATGATCTCGATGCAGAACATAGAGGTTCTCATAAATTATCTTAATCAGGATGCGTATCTGTCCCCGGACGGAAGCCACAGGAGCATTATGATAACGGAACTTGGATATACTTCATCGGGTTCCGGCGGAGAATCGGCTCAGGCTGCTGCTATCGCATACGCTTTTTACAAGATCGATCACTACGAAGATATAGACGGACTGCTCCTTAACAGGCAGACGGATGACGCTACGGAGATAGCTCAGGGTCTGGCAACGGGCGTTACCACTCTGGGCGGCGGTCAGAAGGCCTCATATGATGTCTTTAAGTACATGGACACATCGGAGGCTGAATCACATATGGCATTTGCCAAATCAATAATAGGGATTTCCAACTGGTCGGAAATAATGAGATAGTTCAGAAAAGATGCTTTACCAGATACTGGTAGAGCTCCTGATTCTTTTTATTCCAGTTGTCACAGATAGATATGGCTGTTTCCTCTATGGGTACGGAAATAGTCATATCTATTAATTTTATATCCTTGTCCTTGGCCACGAGATGGGCCTCATATTCACCGCTGGTAGCTTTGTAGTAGTCTGCGGTGATGGACACTTCGTTTCTTAATTTGATCTGGTTTTTCTTAAGGTAGCTGTCAATCTCATTCTTGATCTTCGGATTGATATCATTTTCGAAAAAATGGATCGCATCGGTTCCTTCTTTGGTGAGACTAAGATGCGTCCTGTTCCGGTAGGACTGTGCAGTAACGAGCTTGGAATCGATGAGCTCCCCTATGACCTTTTGAAGCGTCATGAAGTTCGTATATTCCTTTTCGAGAATAAAATCACCGATCTGGGCTTTGGTCAGCGGAAAATCCACGCGGTCCAGCATATAAAGCACTATCAGTTTGTAAAGTGTCAGGGCATCTTTCATTCAGACTTCTTTTTTTTGGCTATCATACCGGGCAGGTCAATGAGGTTCTTTATCATGAATGTGACTGCCGATATCACCAGGAATTCACATGCAAACAGCTTTAATATATCAAAATTACCAAAGGGCAGTCCTACTACCTGCAATGTCATGTAATCGATTATAACATGATGTACCAGGAAAAAGACATAGGTGTAGGAACACAGTATCGTTATGATCTTCATGACTTTGGGAACCCGTGCAAAGAATCCGTTAAGCGCGTTGAACATCATAAAGATCGAAACTATCTGAATGACTATCATAAGACTGTCATCAACGGGCAATTGTCTGGGATATATCAAAAAGAAAAGGAATATGCAAAAACTCACGGCAAATGACGTGCGCTTCGGGATCCGATCAAGTAAAAGGACCAGGAACATCCCGAGGAAGAAATCAAACACCTTGACCGTGAAGTTAACGAATCCGGGATTGGTGAGGGCATATGACATATTTGGATATGTGACCAGTATGACCGCATAGTAGATTACGGCGACAAGCGCGCTCACCCATTTGTTCTTAAGCAGGGCCCACCGAAGGATTGGAAATATGATATACATCATGACCAGCGCTCCGAGGAACCATTCACCTATGCCCAGAGCATAGGTGGGGACGCCGAAACTGCTAAGATATGAGTCCATTCCGAGCAGTGTAAAGATGATCGCGGGAGGAGTGACCGGTCTGTCATAAATCGAAGACAGTGTTTCTCCTGTCAGGCAGATAAAGGTTATAAGATACAGAACATATACCACATAAAACGGGATCAGTATCTTGATAAATCTCTTTTTGTAATAGTCCTTTAATGAGAAATACTCTTTGTCCCTGGTTGAGAGCATGAGTCCCGCTCCGGACATCATGAAAAAAAGTCCAACGCACACCTTGGCGATATGCATGTTGGAGTTTTCGTAAAGTGGACTGACCGAATCAAGTTGTCGGATGCCTTTTAAATAAAGCGTCACCACCATGTGATAGTACACGATACCGGCCATGGAAAGGAGCCTTAGGACATCCATGAAATCATATCTTTTCTTCATTTTCTTTTTGTATGCTATCGACGGCAGCCCGAAGACTCCTGCGCCCGAGAGTTGTCAGCGGAAAAGACAGTCCGCTCTTTAATGTTACCTTAAACGGAGAACTCTTTTCAACATAAACAGCGTTGATTATCGTATTTTTGTTTATATATGCATAATGGGTATATGGCAGCAGTATGGTGCGGATATTTGAGATAGTGTCGTATACGGGAACTTCCGTACCGTCTTTAAGAAAAACGTCCACGTAGAGTTTATCTGATCTGACAAATACTATATCATCTTCGAAGACATAGTAGGTTTCACTCTTGTGACGGAGTTCTATAGTGGGTGGCTGGTCTTTTTCAAGGATCACTGCCCTGTCCAGAATGGCACTTAACTCAGCTTTGATTATGGGCTTATTAAGGAACAGCAGATTGGGAGGATAGTTTCCAAGTTCGGATGCCTTTTCGGCGTAGTTGTGTTTGGAAGAGCAAAGGACAATGGGTGCGGTGACACCCTCTGCACACAGATCCAGAGCAAAATCAAGGCCGTTCTCGGAATCCTCAACGAGGTCGATAAAGAACAGGTCATAGGATTTGCGCTTGGGGAACAGCATGGCACCTTCTCCGAATGAATCGGTATAAAAGACTCCGCTTTGTTCCATACGGGCATCGGATTCCCGGGAAAGCAGCCGCTCCAGTTGTTTTCTGTCGGCGACATTGTCGTCACATATTGCTATATGCATAAAAACCTCAGATGGTATGAATGTCCCACGGACCGAAGAACAAAAATGCGATAAGGGCTATCTGCAGCAGCAGGATGAGAGGCATTCCGATGGTGAATTTGCGGTGCCTCGTTTTGTGTCGAAACAGATACATTCCCAGCAATGATCCGACACTTCCGCCCATTAACGCAACAAGAAAAAGGGTTGCTTCCGGAATCCGGAAGCCCCTTTTTCTGGCTTTAAGCTTATCTATCCCCATGATGAGGAATCCAATGATATTAACTGCTCCAAGATATAATAGGAGAAATGATACAACTGACAACTGTGTCATATTATAAAAGTTTTTCGCCCCTGTCCATCTTTTTCATAGCACGCACCTTGGTAGACAGACCAAAGAGGTTGATGAAGCCCTCTGCGTCGTGATGATCGTAAAGATCACCTGTCGTAAATGATGCGATACTCTCATTATACAATGAATAAGGAGAAGTTGTACCTGCTTTGATGATATTTCCTTTGTAAAGCTTTAATTTAACTTCACCGGTAACGTATTCCTGAGTAGATTCGATGAATGCCTGTACAGCTTCGCGCAAAGGAGTGAACCACTTGCCTTCGTATACTATCTGTGCAAAGAGGTTGCCCATATCGAGCTTGACCTTGGTGGTCTCACGGTCGAGTATCAGTTCCTCGAGCTGCTGGTGAGCTTCATAAAGGATGGTTCCGCCGGGTGTTTCATATACTCCGCGGCTCTTCATTCCGACGACACGGTTCTCAACTATATCGATGATGCCGATACCATGCTTGCCACCTAATTCGTTAAGAGCCGTGATGATCTCGGAAACCTTCATCTGCTTGCCGTTTAATGACTTGGGAACACCTTTTTCAAAGGTCAGGGTGATGAACTCGCCTTCATCGGGAGCCTTTTCGGGAGTAACCCCCAGAACCAGCAGATGGTCATAATTCGGCATGTTGGCAGGATCTTCGAGCTCAAGTCCCTCGTGAGAGATGTGCCAGAGGTTCCTGTCACGGCTGTATGAAGAATCGGCGCTGAAAGGAAGGTCTATTCCGTGCTGTTTGCAGTATTCGATCTCTGACTCACGTGAATCGAGAGTCCATTTTTCGTTTCTCCAGGCGGCTATGATCTTGATATCGGGAGCAAATGCCTTGATACCGAGTTCAAATCTGATCTGATCGTTACCCTTACCTGTAGCTCCGTGGCAGATGGCTGTAGCGCCCTCCTTGCGGGCTATCTCAACGAGCTTCTTGGCGATGAGGGGACGTGCCATTGAGGTTCCGAGCAGGTATTTGTTCTCATATACTGCATGAGCCTTTACGCAGGGCATGATGTAGTCATCACAGAATTCATCCGTAACATCGAGAATGTATAATTTCTCTGCTCCGCAGTATTTGGCTCTCTCCTCGAGGCCGTCGAGTTCCTCTGCCTGTCCGCAGTTTATGCATACGCAGATAACCTCGTAATCGAAATTTTCCTTAAGCCAGGGGATGATAGCGGTGGTATCAAGTCCGCCCGAATAAGCAAGAACAACTTTTTCTTTCATGATCTTATTTCTCCTTTTATTACTATAATGAATATCGAATATTTATCTGCCGGCCCGATTCATAATGAATACAGGTTTCGGACCGGTGCATTGACAATGATAACTCAACAGAATGTATAATGCAATACCCTTTTTGCATAAAAATTGAGTTTTTTCAAAAAAATATGCATAAAATTCAAATAATAGTTGATAAATATGCAAAGATAGTGTATATTAATGCAAAACACCCGACTCTGTCCGGTATTGCTTGTGCCTTATATTGAGTTTTAACGGCAAAAAGAGTAAAATATTACGGATAATGCGCTGAGAGCGACGATCGTTTACGGCGGTGAGGAAGAAAAATGAAAACGAAAGTATTTATCGACGGAAGTGAAGGCACGACAGGCCTTCGTATATATGAAAGATTTGAAAAAAGAGATGACATCGAACTGATCCACATCGATCCTGAATTAAGGAAGGATCCAGTGGAGAGAGGGAGGCTTATCAATTCCTCGGATATCACATTCCTGTGCCTGCCGGATGCGGCATCGAGGGAATCAGTCTCGCTGGTCGATAATCCCAACGTCAGGATCATTGATACTTCAACGGCACACAGAACCAATGACAGCTGGACATACGGTTTTCCCGAACTTAATGCCTCGCAAAGAGACAGGATCGCTGCCTCACACAGGATAGCGGTACCCGGATGCTACGCAACGGGATTCATCGCCATAGCAGCCCCGATGGTTCAAAGCGGGATACTAAGCGATGACTATCCGGTCAGTGCCTTTGCCCTGTCAGGCTATTCGGGAGCAGGCAAAAAGGCCATCGCCGTATATGAAGGAGATGACAAACCTGTCGATTTTAACGCACCCAGGGAATATGCGCTGACACAGCAGCACAAGCATATTCCGGAGATGCAGAAGATATCGGGATTAAAAAGGACACCGCTTTTTTCACCTGTTGTGGATGATTATTATTCGGGAATGTTCGTAACACTTCCTTTTTATACCGATATGTTAAATGGTGTAAAGGGACCGGATGATGTCAGAGATATGTTTAAAAAGCATTATCAGAATGAGAGATTCATCAAGGTAATGGATAAGGGCGCCGAGGATGAATACAACGGATTTATCAGCGCCAATGTTCTGTCGGGATATGACGGACTGGAGCTTTTTGTTACCGGCAATGATGAGAGGATAGTCGTTACCACCAGATTCGACAACCTGGGTAAAGGAGCATCGGGCGCAGCAATTCAGTGCATGAATATAGTGCTCGGATGTGAAGAGGATAAGGGACTGAATATTTAAGACCATGGAATACACGGTTCGCACGATGACAATTGAAGATTATGAAGGCGTGAAAGATCTGTGGATGACGATAAAGGGATTTGCCATAAGGAGCATAGATGATTCATACGAAGGAGTTGAGAGATTCCTTAAGAGAAATCCCACAACGTCGGTGGTGGCAGTTGATGACGGCAGGATAGTGGGTGCGATCCTCTGCGGACACGACGGCAGACGCGGATGCCTCTATCATGTGTGTGTTAAGGAGGAATTCCGAAGACACGGCATAGGCAAAGCGATGGTCGTTTTCTGCATGAATGAACTGAAGAAGGAAAAGATCAGCAAGGTATCGCTCATCGCTTTTTCAACCAATGATATAGGTAACGCATTCTGGAACGAGATAGGATGGACCAGGAGAATGGATCTTAACTATTACGACTTTACACTGAATGAAGAAAACATAGTCAGGTTCAACCGCTAGGCCGGTTCAAGGAAACTTCGGGCAGCAGCTATAAAGAATGGCGGGTAATATTAGGAAGGGAAAAATATGAAAGTAATAGATGGTGGCATTAATGCCCCGATCGGTTTTGAAGCAGCCGGTATTGAAGCCGGTATCAAATATGAAAACAGAAAGGATATGGCGATAATCTATTCGCAAAAGCCCTGCGTGGCAGCAGGAACCTTTACCTCGAATATAGTAAAGGCAGCTCCGGTCAAATGGGATATGGATATTGTCAATAATTCCCCCTATGCGCAGGCGGTCATAGTAAATACCGGGATTGCAAATGCCGGTACCGGACGTGAAGGCATGGAGTATTGTAAAGAGACTGCAGAAACCGCAGCATCGGAACTGGGTATACCCGCAAATGCCGTACTCGTCGGATCGACAGGCGTTATAGGCGCCCAGCTTCCGATAGACAGGATCAGGGCCGGAGTTAAGAAACTCGCTTCGGCAAGATCAAATGACAGACAAAGCGGAACGGATGCATCAAAAGCGATAATGACCACAGATACCGTCAATAAGGAACTTGCGGTGGCCCTGGAGATAAAGGGCAGGACGGTCACTATAGGTGCCATGTCAAAAGGCTCGGGAATGATCCATCCCAATATGTGCACCATGCTGGGTTATGTCACAACTGATGCGAAAATATCCAAAGAGACGCTGACGAAGATTCTTAAGGAGGATGTAGTCGATACCTATAACATGATCTCGGTCGACGGGGATACATCCACGAACGATACGCTCCTCGTCCTGGCAAACGGCATGGCCGAAAATGAAGAGATCATCGAGGGAACCCCTGAATACGAGGAGTTTAAAGAGGCCCTCCACTATGTAAATGAGACTCAGGCCAAGAGGCTTGCAGGAGACGGTGAAGGCGCCAATGCCCTCATAGAATGCAAGGTCATAAATGCGGATACCAAGGAAAATGCGAGAATCCTCGCCAAATCAGTCATCTGCTCATCCCTTACAAAGGCTGCTGTCTTTGGACATGATGCAAACTGGGGCAGGATATTATGTGCTCTGGGATACTCAGGCGGCCGGTTCGATCCCGAGAAAATGGAGCTGTACTATCAAGGGACTTCAGGCAGTATGCTGATCTACAAGGACGGAGCAGGAACCGATTATTCAGAGGAGGAGGCTTCAAAGCTGCTTTCTGAAAAGGAAGTCAGATTCCTCGTGAATGTCAAAATGGGTGATGCGAGCGCTATCGCATGGGGATGCGACCTCACATATGACTATGTTAAGATAAACGCTGATTACAGGAGCTAGACATCATGGAAAAGAACATTGATGAAATACTTAAAAAAGCCGAGGTGCTCATAGAAGCACTTCCCTATATCCAGAAATTCAACCGCAAGATCATAGTTGTTAAGTACGGCGGCAGCGCCATGAGCAATGAAGAACTTCAAAAGAACGTTATTGAAGATGTCGTACTGCTTAAGCTGGTCGGATTCAAGCCGATCATCGTTCACGGAGGCGGCAAGGAAATAAGCAGCTGGGTCAAAAAGGTCGGCAAGGAGTCGGAATTCGTTAACGGACTTCGTGTTACTGACGAAGAGACAATGGAAATAGCCGAGATGGTCCTTAACAAGGTAAACAAGAGACTGGTCAATATGGTGACAGCACTCGGCGTAAATGCAGTCGGCATATCCGGCAAGGACGGAGCATTGCTTAATACGGCCAAGAAATATTCAGACGGTCAGGATATAGGTTATGTGGGAGAAGTAAAGAATGTAAATCCCAAGATTCTCCTTGATCTGCTTGAAAAAGACTTTCTGCCTATAGTAGCACCGATCGGATTCGGTGATGATTTTATGACCTATAACATCAACGCGGACGATGCGGCATGTGCGGTAGCCAAGGCAGTTGGCGCCGACAAGCTCGTGTTCCTGACGGATGTTGAGGGACTGTACAGGGATTTTGAAGATAAGAGCACCTTTATCCAGCGCATCACGGCACATGATGCTGACGAACTTATAAAAAGCGGCATAATCGGCGGCGGAATGCTTCCAAAGCTCAACAACTGCACAGATGCCATTACGAGCGGAGTCAACAGAGTGCATATCCTGGACGGACGTATACCTCACTGCCTGTTGCTTGAGATATTCACCAGAGAAGGTGTGGGAACGATGATATTAAAGGACGAAGACGAAGAATAAAACACGGAGATCATATTATGAAAATGAATGAATATATAGATGAGGCCGAACAGGTCCTCCTACATACATACAACAGGTATCAGATAGTATTAGACCACGGTGAAGGAGTTCACCTTTATGACATCGAAGGCAAGAGCTACCTAGATTTCTGCGCAGGCATTGCGGTGTTTGCCCTCGGCTACAGCAACGACAACTACAAAAATGCCGTTAAAAATCAGATCGACAAGGTAATACATACATCGAATTACTACTACAATGTTCCTGCAATAGAAGCTGCCAAAGCGATCCTTGGATCATCCGGTCTGGACCGTGTGTTCTTTACGAATTCAGGTGCGGAAGCTATTGAGGGAGCTGTTAAAGCAGCAAGGAAATATGCCTATCTTAAGGATCAGACGACGGATCATGAGATAATCGCTATGGAGCATTCATTCCACGGAAGGACGATGGGTGCATTATCAGTCACGGGTAATCCTGCTTATCGTGAGGCATTTAAGCCCATGATCGGAAACATCAGGTTTGCGACCATGAACGACATCGATTCCGTCAAGGCACAGTTAAGTGACAAGACCTGTGCGATCATATTGGAGACCGTTCAGGGTGAGGGTGGAATCTATCCTGCCGAGGAAGCATTCCTTAAGGAGATAAGAGCCATATGCGATGAGAAGGATATACTCCTTATACTCGATGAGATACAGTGCGGAATGGGACGTACAGGTTCCATGTTTGCCTGGCTAAGATACGGAGTCAAACCCGATATTATGACACTGGCCAAGGGCCTGACCTGCGGTATTCCCGGGGGAGCATTTGTCGTCAATAAAAAAGTAGCGGATAATTCGCTGAAAGCCGGAGACCACGGAACGACATACGGCGGTAATCCTCTGAGCGCATCTGCTACGGTCGCGGTATTTAAGGAATACGAAAGACTCAACATAATTGAGAATGTTAAGACCGTCGGGGATTATCTTTATAAAAAGCTCGACGAACTGGCAGATAAATATGATATCATTAAGGCTCACAGGGGAATCGGTCTGATGCAGGGACTGGAGTTTAGTGTGCCTGTAGCGGATATCATCAAAAACTGCATTGAATCGGGACTTATCCTTATAAATGCGGGCAGCAGCATTTTGAGGTTTGTTCCGCCCCTTATTATTACAAAGGATGACGTTGATGAGATGATCGGTATACTGACCGGTTGTCTGGACAAACAATAGATATGGGTAAAAGAAAGAAACTGTTATCACTGCTGGCAGTGGCAGCCCTCATAGGGGGCGTGCTGCTCGTTGGAGCACTCAGGATCCCGGTACGTGAGAAACCTGATAAAGATATTAGTGTCAATGCGGATGAGGTTGTTTACGATAAGGAAACAGTCTATTTGTGGTATACGGATGATTCCCTGAGCAATTATTTAAGCAGCGCTTGTCTGGCTTACAGTGAGAAAAACGGCGTGAGGATCGTTCCCGTTTTATCTTCCGGAGTGGACTTTTTTGATGCACTTAATAAGTCCACCATCGAAAACAATGTTCCCGATATGTATATCGTGACGCATGATACGCTGACCAAAGCATATCTGGCGGGCCTTGCTGATCCCATTAAGATACCGGAGGGAGCCGATTTTGATAATGCCTATATTTCACAGGCATATAATGCCGTGAAGTACAAGGATATGTATCTTGGATACCCTCTGTATTTCGAGACCAGTACCCTTTTGTATAACAAAACATATCTCGACGGAATGGCAGTAGATGTTCTCGTTCAGGAAGAGGCCGCCAAAGCTGCCCAAGAGGAGGCTGAAAGGGAAAAGAACAGCACCCCGACACCTGCGACGACACCTACGGCGACTCCGACTTCTACACCGACACCGACGGCTACTCCTACGGCAACACCCGTAACGACACCGACGCCGACTATGACGCCTACGGTTGCTCCAAAGGAGACACCAACACCGACCGCTACTCCTACAGCGACACCTACGGCGACTCCGACACCTACACCCTATCCATATGAACCGGATGTGATAGAGCAAAAGGTCAGTGAGATACTGCCTGTATATATAGACCAGATAAAGGATCTTGCTAACAGCTACAATCCTCCCGAGCAGGTTGAGAGCATTTTCACATGGGATGTAACGGATGTATTCTACAATTATTTCTTTATAGGTGATGCAATCGACCTTGGCGGAGATGCCGGATGGGATACATCGATAACGGATATATACAATGCCGATGCTATATCATCGCTTAACGCATATCAGTCGCTCAATCAGTTCTTTGCCATCGACACGGCAAAGTCTGATTATCTGACCGTAATGGATGACTTCATCCAGGGCAAGATAGTGTTTACCATAGCGACTACCGATGCCATAACCAGATTAAAAGAAGCCAAAAACGACGGAACATTTGCTTATGATTACAGATTCCTGCTGATACCCGACATGAATGAGCATGTTGAGACCAGATCGCTGTCCATGACGGACTGCGTAGTTGTCAATCCGTATTCTACACATACAGATGTAGCTAATGATTTTGCATATTTCATGACTACGGAGTATACGGATATACTGTTTGAACGTGCCGGCAAGATACCCGTATACAAGAACATAACCTACGATGATCCGGCACTTAAGGTGTTCGCCGATGAATACTCATATTCAAGGCCGATGCCCAAGATGATGGAGACCAGCAATTTCTGGATCCAGTTAGAAGCAGTATTTGCCAATGTGTGGGACGGGCAGGAGCCCAACGCCGCACTTCGCGATCTGGCAGAAAAGATGATCTACCAGATAACAGGACAGGAAACTGAACTTCCTTATATAATCGAGCCTAAGGAAGAAGAGGAAGAGGTTGAGTACCTGAACGAGGAAGAACTCACCCAGCAGGCTCTGTCCGAAGGTAATTAGTCAGTCAGGTTTATTAAGCCTTCTTTTACGGAAAGAAGGTAATAATGAACAAAAAATATAAGATCATACTTGGTGTGGTGTGTGTATTATCAAGCATTATCCTGGGATACATCAGACTGTCACACTATAATGAAGGTGAACTGATAACCGGGGCATCTTCAGAACCGATGACAGATGAGGACAGCACACCCAATACACCGGCAGCAGTTGAAGGGACGGACGGATATGAACCGGATACTGCTGACCTGCGATCGACCGATACAAAGGATCCCGGAACGGATACCGGGGTGAACGACACCGATATCATTCAGGAACTGGTAGTCCATGTATGCGGTTGCGTCAAGGAGCCCGGAGTGTACAGCCTTGATCCCGGAAGCAGGATAATGGAAGCCGTGGACATGGCCGGAGGCTTTACGGATGAAGCTGACAGTGATGTCATTAATCTCGCCGACCGGCTGACGGACGGAATGCAGATTTATGTGCCTGCAGCATCAGAGACAGGAACTGATCCGGACAGACAGTACATAAAGACACCGCAAAATGTATCGGATGTACCTGCCACGGCTGTATCAGGCAGTGACAGGATAAACATAAACACCGCATCCAAAGAAGAGCTGATGACATTAAACGGAGTCGGAGCATCAAGGGCTGAGGCGATAATCGCCTACCGAACGGAAAACGGCTGCTTTGACTCGATAGAGGAGATCATGAACATTTCCGGCATCAAGGACGGACTCTTCGGTAAGATCAAAGACAAGATCACGGTTGAATAGATGAAACAGAAAATACTCGTAGTAGACGATGAAAAGATCATAGTTAAGGGAATAAAGTTTTCCTTAGAGCAGGATGACATAGAGGTGGATACAGCATATGACGGAGCGCAGGCTCTGGAGATGGTCCATAAGAACGATTATGATATGATCCTGCTCGATGTCATGCTCCCTAAGATGGATGGATTCGAGGTGTGCCGTAATATCAGGGAATTCTCCAAGGTTCCGATAATAATGCTGACCGCCAGATCCGATGATATGGACAAGATAGCGGGACTGGAGAACGGCGCTGACGATTATATCGTCAAGCCCTTTAATATCATGGAGGTCAAGGCCAGGATCAAGGCTATCCTTCGAAGGACGGGAACCAGAGATGATGCATCCGCTATCATCGAAAGCGGGGATCTTAAGCTTTACACCGACAGCAGAAGAGTATTTATCGAAGGACGTGAGATCAATCTGACCGCCAAGGAATTCGAGGTCCTCGAGCAGCTTGTTAACAACCCCAACAAGGTGTTCAGCCGGGAAAAGCTGCTGGAGATGATCTGGGGCAATGACTATCCCGGTGATGCCAGAACCGTGGACGTCCATATCAGAAGACTAAGGGAAAAGATCGAAAGCACGCCGTCAAAACCCAGGTATGTTCATACCAAGTGGGGCGTCGGATATTATTATGCATAGATTCAGATTCTGGCGAAGCTTAAAGCTTCGCCTGTTTATTATCATCTTCATAACAGGGCTCATCCCTTCGCTCGTAATATATCAGAGTATTCTCAAAGGATATGAGGATCGTGCGGTGAAGGTCAGGACCCTTGATGTCCAAAACCAGCTGAATGTACTGGCAGATCATCTCATTACCTACAATTATCTGATAGATCCTTCTTCCGATGTGGTGAATGCGGAACTTAATCTGCTGTCCAATTTGTATTCGGGCCGCGTCATGGTCATCAACAACCGTCTTAAGATAGTCAGGGACACTTACGGGATTTCGGATGGCAGATCCATGGTATCCGAGGAAGTGGTCAAATGTCTTAAGGGCAGCAGTATCAACAACTACGACAGGGTGAACGGTTATATTGAACTCACCGTACCAATTACGGAGACGATATCCGCCGTGTCGGCAACCGATGAGATAGCCGAAGGAACCGTGATGTATCGCGGAGTACTACTGGCTTCGACATCCACGGACACTATCACCAACACCATAGAGATACTGCGAAACCGTGCACAAAAGATACTGATAATAGTGATAATATTGCTCGTTGCGATAGCTCTGCTGTTATCAAGGCTTCTGGTGCGTCCCTTTGACAGGATATCCAAGCAGATCGAATCGGTTAAAAGCGGTACATCAGACGAACCTCTCACAGTCAGGGATTACCTGGAGACACAGCATATCGTTTCATCCTTCAATTCACTGTTTGCCAAGATGCAAAAGGCTGATGAATCCCGAAGGCAGTTCGTATCTAACGTATCACATGAGCTCAAGACTCCGCTGACTTCGGTCAAGATACTGGCGGATTCGCTGAACACCGATAATGAAGTGCCGGTCGAAGTATATAAAGAGTTCATGGCGGATATCACGCAGGAGATCGAAAGAGAGGATAAGATAATAAACGACCTCCTGGAACTCGTGAGGCTCGATAAGGATGCATCAAAGCTCAATATCTCAACGGTTGATATAAATGAACTGTCAGAGATCATATTAAAAAGGATGCGCCCCATAGCCAGAAAGAACGAGATAGAACTGACACTCGTGTCATTGCGCGATGTTGTAGCAGAGGTGGATGAGGTTAAGATATCACTGGTGCTGACAAACCTCGTGGAAAATGCGATCAAATACAATTCACCCGGCGGTACCGCAACGGTCACCGTGGATGCCGATCATCAGTATTTCATGATAGAAGTTACCGATACCGGAGAGGGTATTCCCGAAGAAGAACTGGATTCGATCTTTGAACGATTCTACAGGGTGGATAAATCGCATTCGAACAAGATTGGCGGAACCGGTCTGGGACTTGCTATCACCCGGTCGGCCGTTATGCTGCATAAGGGAACTATCGTTGTAAGGAGTACTCTCGGTGAGGGCAGTACATTCACGGTCAGGATACCGATCAAGGCTGCTGTATGAACATGATGAGAATGATCATTAAAAAATCAATTAAATATCGAACGGGCGCTGTTATCCTGTCACTGGCATTTTTGATCCTTTTTATCGGAGGGTGCGCTAAAAAGGACACGGCTCCCGAGCCGGGCTTTGAGCTTTATTTCGTCAATTCCGCGGAGACAGGACTTTATACTGTGCCATATACCCTGACAGGGACTGATGTTGAGTCTATGGTCAATGAGGTTACCGAAGCCCTGAAGGTTCCGTCGGATAAACTCGTATATAAGACTGTTATAGGAAATACGTTTGATCTGGTCAGTGTATCCATTAAAGATAACCAGCTGGTTCTGGGATTTGATGCCCGGTACAGGAACACAGATCCGCTGCTTGAGGTTCTTAGCAGGGCTTCGCTCGTCAGGTCCTATGGTCAGATCCCGGGAATAGACGGTATCAGCTTTACCGTTGAAGGAGAACCGCTGACCGACCAGGCAGGCAATCCTGTAGGCATAATGACTCCGGATCAGTTTATAACCAATGCGGGCAAAGAGATAAATGCGTATGAAAAGGTCGAACTGACACTTTTTTTTGCCAGCGAGACCGGAGACAGACTCGTTAAGACAACAAGGAGCGTCATATACAATACCAATATTTCTCCGGAAAAACTGGTCGTGGATGAGCTTATCAAGGGACCGTCATCCGAGTACGAAGGATATCCGGTGCTCGATCCTGCAGCCAAAGCGCTGTCTGTCACCGTAAATGACGGAACATGCTACGTGAATATGGATCCTGCGTATCTGTCATCACTCTACCCGGTAACGGATGATGTCCTGACACATTCGATAGCTAATTCGCTCATTGAACTTGGTGGAATAAATAAAGTCCAGATCTCAGTTGACAATACCGAACCTGGAATGACCAGGGATAATTCGTCACTGACCGGACTTTTTGAAAGAAATCTCGATATAGTGGAATGATATGACACTCATATCAGATAAATGGCATGGGATTGGTTTTGAAAACACCGCGGCTTACGCGCGTAACGGTCTTAGCACCCGGCTTTTTGATGCCTCGTGAGCTCATGCATCCGTGCTCGCCTTCAACGCTGACCATGATATCATCGGTCTTTAAGACCATCTGAAGAATGTCTGCAATATCGGATGTGATACGCTCCTGGAGCTGGAGTCTCTTGCAGACCATGTCTGCGATACGGCATATCTTGCTAAGACCTATGACTCTGCCCTTCGGAACATAGGCTACAGTGACCTTCATGTTATACATCAGGGCAATGTGATGCTCGCAGTAGCTGAATACATCGATATCCCTGACTATGACTATGTCGCTGGATCTGGTCTCCTCAAAGCATTTATCAAACATCTGCGCTATCTCTTCGTTCGTATAGCGCATCCCCTCAAAGACCTCATCATACATACCCGCGACACGCTCGGGAGTGTCCCTAAGGCCCTCTCTTTGAGGATCGTCACCCAGTGCAAGGAGGATGTTGGTCACCGATTCCTTTATGATATTACGTTGTTCTTCAGTCAGATGTCTGTTAACCATGAACTCAATTATACCCTAAGGTGTTAAAAATACAAGACCGGTATTTAACCGATCAGGCAGACAGTTCGGATATCAGTAATTCTATCGAGAGAGTGTCCTTCATGTTGCCGGACTTAATGGAAGCATCGGTTTCAACGCATTTTTCAAGCGCATTTTTGAGTGCCTTCATATCAAATCTGCGGGTCTGGTCTATGTATTTATTCACATAGAAAGATGGAATGGGGACCTTGGAGAGGATCTCCTGTTTGGAACTGTTTTTAAGGAGCAGTTCCTTGGCCTGAAGCAGCAGATTGAACTGTCTGGCGATAAGAGACAGTATTCTGAATGCGGGTTCCCGAAGCCTAAGAAGATCATAATATAAATCCATAGCCTTTTGCCTGTTTCGACTGCCTATGGCATCGACCATATCAAATATGTGATCATTGATCTGGGATGTACAGATCATGTCTACGTCAGCAGAACCTGCTATTTCGCGCTCCCCACAGTACGAGATGAGCTTTTCCGTTTCATTCCTAATGAGGAACATGTCGTATCCGACGGTCTTTAGAAAATATTCGATATCTCTTTCCGTCATTTTCTTGCCGGAATCGGCAAGCATTTTATTGACCCACTTTTTGAGGGTCATTTCATCGGGCGTATCCGCCGCTACGACTATACCCATGTTCTGGCATGCTTTGTACAGCTTGCTGCGTTTGTCCGCTTCGCTCTCGCAGATGATAAAACACGTATTTTCGGGGGCGGTCGGAAGATATGCAGCCAGGTCCTCACCGCCGGATTTTAACAATCCGCTGTTCTGAATTATGATAAGGCGTCTGTCGGCAAAAAAAGGCATGGTCTCAGCCTGGTCTATGATCGCGGGAATACTTATGTCATTCCCCTCATAGACGTTACAGTTCATATCGTCCGATACCATGGCTTTTTTCAGCATATCCCTGTATTGAATGCGCAGGTATGCCTCCTGCCCGAGGATCAGGTAAAGTCTTCTGAAATTTCCGGTTTTTATATCTTCCGTGATTCTTTTCATATTGATGAATAGGTAATATTATAATGATATACGGCGTTTTTTGCCGGGGCGATTCTCGCCATCACGAAGCCTTTTTCATTATACAATAAACCCGGGTGAATAATCCAAAAATGTTTCAGTATTATCAGGGGGAAATATCATGTCAATAATAGCCGCGTTCAGCGTTCCGCATCCGCCGCTTATAGTTCCGGAAGTAGGTAAAGGCGGGGAAAACCAGGTCATAAAAACAATTGAGTCCTACCGCGAGGTTGCGCGCAGGATAGCGGAGTTAAAGCCGGAGACCATCATAATCTCCAGTCCGCATTCGATCATGTATTCCGACTATTTTCACATATCTCCGGGAAGTGAGGCAAAGGGATCATTTGCATCCTTCAGAGCACCGTCAGTTACTTTCAGTGAAAAATATGATACCGGGCTCGTTAATAAAATATGCGAACTGGCTGATAAAGAAGATTTAAGCGCAGGAACGCTCGGAGAAAGGGATCCCGGGCTTGATCACGGAACAATGGTGCCTCTGTATTTTATCGAACAGGAATACAAGGACTTTGAACTCGTGAGAGTCGGATTGTCGGGGCTGACCCTTCCCGATCACTACAGGCTGGGTTCAGTCATAGCGCGTGCCGTTAATGACACCGGACGAAGAGCAGTCTATGTCGCAAGCGGTGATCTTTCACACAAACTCAAGGAGTATGGTCCTTACGGATTTGCCCCCGAAGGCCCTGAGTATGACAGACGGATAATGGAGGTGCTCTCATCGGCTTCGTTTGATGAGTTATTTGATTTTTCGGATGACCTTTGCAACAAAGCAGCCGAATGCGGTCACAGATCCTTTGTCATCATGGCAGGCGCTTTTGACGGGATAAAAGTAAGGGCTGAAGAACTATCCCATGAAGATGTTACCGGAGTGGGATACGGCATATGCTGTTTCTATCCTGAAGGAGAAGATGCCGGACGAAAATTCCTCGATGCGAGGCTTGATTCATCAAGATCGGCTCTGGATAGTAAGAAACAAAACGCCGACCCGTATGTAAAACTGGCATATGAGACGGTAAATGCTTATATCCGGAACGGCAAAAAGATAGGGATACCGGACGGACTGCCTGAAGAAATGCTTAATGAAAAAGCGGGTGCATTTGTATCGATACATGAGCACGGAATGCTAAGAGGCTGTATCGGAACGATCCTTCCCGTTACGGGGTGCGTGGCTACGGAGATAATACAGAATGCCATAAGCGCATCAACCCGTGATCCGAGGTTTTCGCCAATTAAAAAGGAGGAGCTTCCATATCTGGAGATCAGCGTAGATGTCCTTATGGCACCCGAGGATATAGATTCACCGGATGAACTGGATGTTAAAAAGTACGGAGTCATCGTATATAACGAATACAAGCGCGGACTGCTCCTTCCTGATCTTGAGGGCGTAGATACCGTTGAAGAGCAGATCGATATAGCGCGGAGAAAAGCTCTTATCGGTGCGGATGAGCCGTACAGCCTGCAGAGATTTGAAGTGATAAGACACGAGATGTAATAAGGAATTAAGGATAAGCGATAAGGGGAATATTATGGCCAGATGTGAGGTTTGTTTCAGACATTGCGATATCAGGGAAAACGAGGCGGGATTCTGCAAGGCGCGTGGCAATGAACATGGTGTGATAAGACCGCTCAATTACGGTGCGATAACATCGCTTGCCCTGGATCCCATAGAAAAAAAGCCGCTAAGGCATTTTTATCCGGGAAGCAGGATACTGTCGGTCGGCAGTTACGGATGCAATTTAAGATGCCCATTCTGCCAGAACAACGAGATATCATGGGGTGATGAGGTATCCGAATGGCCGGATAGTGCCAGAGTCCTGACGCCGGAACACATAGCGGACGAAGCCCGGTATTACAAAAGAAACGGAAATATCGGAGTTGCGTTCACATATAATGAACCTCTTGTCGGATACGAATTTGTAAGGGACACGGCAAAACTCGTTCATGATAAGGGCATGGTAAATGCTGTGGTTACCGCAGGATGTGTTTCTCTTTATGTCCTTGAGGAAATATCGCCCTATATCGATGCGATGAATATAGATCTTAAGGGATTTACGGATGATTATTACAGCAATACCCTTAAGGGCGACAGACAGACGGTGATGAACTTTATAACTGAGGCAGTCAAGGTATGTCACGTTGAACTGACTACCCTTATCGTCCCCGGACTTAACGATTCCGATGAGGAGATGAGGGCGCTTTCTTCCTGGATCGCATCACTTAAGGATGCATACGGCAATGACAAAGGACCCGATATCCCGCTTCATGTTTCGCGGTTTTTCCCGACATTCCATATGTCTGACGGTGAACCGACCGAGGTTTCAAAGGTCTACCATCTGGCTGATGTCGCCAGAGAGAATCTTAAGTACGTCTATACGGGCAATTGCTGAATACTTATACTGATAAAGACCTTCCGGGTCGGGGTCAATCCGTAAATGAGCGGATGCAGATCCCGACCTTTTTTATTCTGGCCCGGATCATTCCGTTTTCATCGGTTCTGTAGATCCGTATGTTCCGGTCTTTTAACCGCTTAAGGGTCTCATCGGCGGGAAGACCGTAAGAATTGCCTTTTCCGACACTTATCACCGTGACGGCCGGGCTTGTTTTGTTAAGGAATTCGTTCGAACTTGATGTTTTGCTGCCGTGATGAGCGCACTTAAGCAGAGTATAAGGCCTGTCGGCACTCATTCGGCCTGCCAGGATTTTTTCGGCGTTTCCACCGATATCCCCGGTCAGAAGAAGGCTCTGTCCGTTACAGTAAAGTGATATGACTACTGACATCTCATTCGGATCAGTGTACGCCACATCATCAAACGGGGATTCTACAATCATCTTAAGACCTTTATCAGGACTTAAAGTATTACCTTCGGATAATTCAACAAGTTGTACACCTGCCGTTTTGCAAAGAGCTGCTATCTCTTCATATTTTATCCGGTCATGATCGGCAGCAGGATAGGGAACACACAGGGCTTTTACGATTATTCCCTCCAATGGCCCGTCTTTTAAGAGTTCCTTTATCCCGCTCGTATGGTCGGAGTCCAGATGAGAAAGGATCACAATATCGACTTCATCGCAGCCACGGGATTTAAGATAAGGGATGATCCTGTATTTGCCGACTTTACTTACACTGCTCGAGCCTCCGTCTATAAGGCATGTAAAATCTCCCGAAAAACCTCCGACAGTTACAGGCATTTTACTGTATCTTAAGAACATCCCGTCACCCTGCCCTACATCCAGAAAATCCAGAGTACATCCGTAATTGGATCGAAGGATCAGTATAAATACTGCAACCAGTGATATCGACCACCGCACATAAAGGGTGGTTTTTTTTCGATAAGCATATATAGATGCCAGTATCAAAACGTATACGATCACCTGCCAGAGTGCGGGTTTGCCCGGGGTATAAAAGTGAAAAGGAAGAGCGTCTGCCGCTTCGGACAGTTTCTTAAACTGCTCAAGGATACCGGTTATCAAAAGCCCGATAACGGAAGATACAGCAGGGAAGAATGGTTCGGTCACAATGAGCAGAAAGCCTGCCGTGACCAGTATTCCCATTACGGGAATGACCAGAAAATTTAATGCAAATGAATAGACAGGGAACTGAAAATAGAAGAACAGGTATATCGGAAAACCGATGACTACAATGGTCAACGGACCTAAAATGACCTTTATCGGAGCAGGAACCTTACGACCGTTTTCTGACACTCTTTCTGACGACAGTGTCGGCATTAAAACAGCAATTCCGATCACGCATCCGAAGGAAAAACAAAAGCCTGCATTATAGATAAAAAGCGGGTTTGACAGCAAAAGGAACATACATATAACTGACATTGATGTCAGCATATCAGGGGTCCTTTTAATAAGCACTGCGATCATGGATACTGTGAACATAAACAGGGCACGCAGGGAGGATGCCCCCATCCCAGTCATCAGAACGTACAGAAAAACGATCAAAAAAGAGGTGACGGCAGCGGCTCTGATTCCGATCGGTGTTCTTTTAAGGAGCCTGAATAAACCTATGCCGAGGAGTGAAATATGAAGGCCCGAGATACACAGTATGTGAGCAATACCATTCCTGCGGTACAGACTTTTGAGTTCTTCTTCAACTGCTTTTTTATACCCTAAGAGCATCGTGCACATGACGGAGCCTTCTTCCGGCGCCAGAGTGTCCCTGAGGATTTTTGATGCATTAAGCCGTATCCTGCATAGTCTGTCTCTTAAATGATCGTAGGAGGTACCTGAATCGATGATCCTGACATCTCTTAACGAAAACGATATCCCGAGCGAATTGTAGTATACCAGCGAGTCGAACATCCCTTCATTTGTGGCTGATGCGAAGGAATGTAGTTTTCCTTTTATCCTTATACGCTGTCCTATGTGTATGAAACCCTGATGGTCCGGGTCAAGATCCGAATCTTCAAGGTCTTTATATGCTATCAACCTGATATTCCTGCCGGAAAAAAATTTCCGGTCCTGTCCGTTTTCGTAAAGCGACACATTCTTCATATATATCAGCAGGCTGTTTTGCAGATCGGTCTGTACCGGTTCAATATCGTAGACAATACCGGTAAATGTCAGGGTTCTTTCGGAAATCTCTTCGTAACTTCGGATATTCTTTTTAACAAGCGGTGAGATCATGCATACGGCCAGAGAAACGGCCAGACAAAAAGCACACAACGGTCTTTTCATAGACATGTGGTCATTTATTTCTCAAGTAAGAGGAATATAGCACGGTTTTCGGAAAAAGTACAGAATTTTGACTGACACCTGTATAAAAACACAATCAACTATAATCAATTTGGCTGATGCCCGGGTTGAGGGTAAATATTTGTACCTGAACGGGAGTAGTATCAGTACCAGGATGAACGATCGGATATATTTTCGAACATAAATGTGCAAAGGAGGCGGACAATATGAAAAGATCATTCTCACACGAAAGAACATGCCGTGAAAACATCGCATATCTGCTGCTGGGAGTGGCCCTCATACTCTTTATTTCACTTATGATCGGCAAAACGGTCTACAGCATGGAAAAGAATGATTCAAGAGGCCACATCCTCGATGATCATTCGGCCGAGGCCGAAGAGGAATACAGGGCGCAGGTCAGGGATATCCTC
>JAILAN010000090.1 GCA_024681595.1 Lachnospiraceae bacterium | reverse complement strand
TACGAGTCTGATGATAATCTTGGAATGGCCGTTCCACCCAAAGGAAAGCATCTTTTTGGACTTGTCACCGTGGGAGATAAGGGGCAGATAGTTATTCCTGCCAAAGCCAGAAAACTGTTTGATATTTCTTCCGGTGATCAGCTGGTCGTATTGGGAGATGAAGGCCAGGGTATTGCCATTGTCAAAGCCGAAAGCTTTCTGACACTGGCAAATATGGTCAATAAGCTGAAAAAATGAGTCAGCATAAATGTAGGAGAAAAAGAGCCCCTTCAGGCTCTTTTTTCTATTGACAAATCATTTCATATCGGATAATATAAACGTGTTTATATAAACATATTTATATTATAACAGAAAGGACAAAAAAATGATTTTAATAGTGAATACCACTTCGGATACGGCCATAACCGAAGAATTGAAACGTTGCATTGAAGATAAGACTATAGAGGCCCAGATCATCGAAACTGCACAATTAAAGATCAGTCATTGTATCGGATGCAATTATTGCTGGCTGAAAACTCCCGGAGAATGTTCGATCAAGGATGATTATGAGATCATTTTGAAAAAGATCATACATGCGGATCAGTTATGGGTCATTTCGGATACCGCGCTCGGATTTCTGGATCATAAAGGCAAGAACATATTTGACCGGATCCTGCCCATCGCAACGATGTATCTTAAGTTTGTCAAAGACCAGATGAGACATGTGCCCCGTTACGATCAGAGAACCGATATCGGAATTATTTATTCAGGTGATGTAGAAAAAGAATATCTTAAGAGATGGACTCAAAGGGCAGCACTGAATTTTGAAAGCAGTTCGCTAGGAGTATTCAGCAAAGATGAAGTAAAGGAGGCGGTATCATGCATGTGCTTATCATAAACGGAAGTCCGCGGATTAAAGAATACAGTAATACGGATAAGATATTGGAAAAGTTCATAAAAGGGATGTGTGAAAACGGCACAACTTACGAACAATTTGAAGTATCTGACTTAAAGCAGTGGGATAAAATAAGGGAAGCATATTATAATAACAGTAAAATATTAATCGCACTTCCTCTTTATGTCGAATGCATACCGGGTCTTCTACTAGAGTTTCTGGAAACACTCAAGCCCAAAAACGATGGAACCGGGATGGCATTCATTTTACAAAGCGGATTTGCTGAAGGTATTCAGCTTCGCTGCGGAGAGGCGTACCTTAAGATCCTGGCACAAAAGCTCGGATGTGAATATCTGGGTACACTTGTAAAAGGAGATAATTTCTCTATCAGGTTTTTTGAAGGGGAACAAAGAGATAAAGTTACGGATCCTTACACCGAAATGGGACGTGAGTATTCAATAAACGGAGATTTCAGCTCTGAGGCATGTAGGAGATTTACGGGCCCGGAGGTTTTACCGGCTCATATCCGCTTTATAGTCGGATTGTTGCAAAAGACTCTGGCAAAAAAAATGTTTAAAAAGATCGCCGAAGACTGGGGATGCACAAAAGAGATAGACTACAGACCTTACCAATAGGGAAACAGTAAAGACCATGGGAAGAAAAACAAAGATAACTAGGGAAATGATACTGCAGACAGCATATGAACTGCTTGATGAGTCCGGGATAGGGGCTGTGGCCATCAAGTCCATCGCTTCAAGGCTCGGATGCTCCACGCAGCCGGTCTCCTGGCAGTTTGGAAGCATGACGGAACTGAAAAAGGAATTGTTCGAATATGCTGCCATGCGATTATATGGCTCGCTTGAAGATGAAATGAAGGGCAAGGAGGCTATCGAGGCGTTTTTTATCTCAGGCAAACATTATCTTAAAGGCGCATGCGATCACCCCCACGTCTTCAGGTTCGTTAACGTCGATGATACTGAAGAAACCATTGGTGAGAGGGTCTTTGGCGAAAAAAGCATATTTGATCTTCAGTTTGACGAAGAAGCTTATAATATGCTCACGGCACAATATGATATTTCGGCGGAGGCTATAGGTAATGCCGTAAGAGATATAGTAATATATACGCATGGTCTGGCTGTCATGATGATCTTCGACAGTCACAGACTTCCGAAGGAAGCAGCCTACCGCATGATGTATGATGTTGGTCTTATGATGCTCCGTAATATAGGAATCGATGTAAAAACGGATATTCCATTCCGGACAGATGAATGAGAGGCTGGCGATGATATGAAGGATCAAGAGCCGGATACCTGTGATATACAGGTTCCGGCTTTATTTGATATAATTGTCGGGAATGATATTTTTAAAATGTAAATCTTTGTTACCGGAACATAAAAATGAGGTGAACGGCGTGAAGACTAAACTCTTTATAATCTGTCTTATCTGCATTGCTTTACTATCCGGCTGTGCATCATCGGCCGACAAGACATCTTCCGAAACAGATGGCTTTGAACAGGAGGAAGCAGGTAGTAAGACAGGCTCTGAAAAGGGTAAAAAAAGCAAATCGGAAAAATCATCAAAAAAAGAGAAAAAAGACGTAAAAGACAATAGGCATTCCAAGAGATCGCTATCACAGCGCATGGCCGGTAAATACAGCTACGAATACGTTGATGAGTATGGCAACGAAGAGCTTTACATGATCGATGTTGTTCCATTCGGCAACAATCTTTATGCTTATTGCGGGCAGGCTATGACGGATGACTATGAGGATCTTAGCGCATATACCTTTTGGGCGAGTGAATTCATACCTTATGATGCGGGAGAACTTATCAGCACGGAGGGCGATAAAATAACGGTAAATGAACTGCGCTTTTCCATTATGTCAAATGCGGGATTGTACTGGGATGCAGGCATAAAGTGTACTATCACCCTGACCGAGGACGGCCTGCTGTTTGAAGGAACGGAATCAGATGGCTTCCTGACTTCCGAAAACGGTGAGGGAAGGCTGTTT
>JAILAN010000050.1 GCA_024681595.1 Lachnospiraceae bacterium | reverse complement strand
TCTGCAGATGCCTATATACTTAAAGTAAAATGATGGTTTACATAACAAAATAACATGATTCCAAAAGAGACGGAACAGATTGTTTTGCAAAAGGGGAGAGGTAAGAATGGGATTTGATTATTTTGTTTTCTATACGGAAGCCAGCGCGATATGCGTGATAATCCTGCTGATGATACTCATCAACGACAGGATATATAACACAAAGCAGGAAAAGCAGATCTGGTTCGGCAGAGCGATAGTAATGTTCATTCTTTATTTCATCTCGGACGCATGCTGGGCTGCCATAGTAAGCGACCAGGTCCCGAAGATCCGTTTTTTTGCCATACTGTTTAATTTTACGAATTACATCTTACTCAGTCTGATGGGCTATGGAATGTTCATGTTCATAGCGGCGACCGAGAAAATGGCTTTCAGGAAAAGCCTGCTTGCAAGGCTTCTTATCTTTTCACCTATAGTTTTCTCAACTCTGTTCATAACGATATCATACTGTAAGGATCCTTTATACTGGCTGAGTGAGGATCTTGTTCTGAACGATCTTTATTATCCGCTTATGATCTCGGTACCGTCATGTTATCTTATGGCCGGATTTATACTTTCAGTTAAATATGCTATAAAGTCGGAATCAAAGGCTGAAAAGAAACAATTCCTGTTCATCGGCGCCGTTCCGTTCAGCGTAGGCGCATTCGGAATGATACAGGTCGTCGCTCTTAATGCTCCTACATTCTGCTTTGGATGTACTTTGATGTGGCTGTGGTTTTATATCGAAAATATGCAGTCCCTCATTTCGGTGGACGATCTGACGCACTTAAATAACCGCGGAGAGATAAACCGATACATTGAACAGATAGAATACAGTGAAGATAAAGACGTTTATATCATGATGCTCGATATAGATAAGTTTAAGAGCATCAATGATACGTACGGTCACGCCGAGGGAGACCGCGCACTGATGATCGCTTCGGATGCTTTGCGAAGGACATGCGAACAGATAAAGGCATCATCATTCCTCGGAAGATATGGCGGAGATGAGTTTGTGATCATAATCCAGACTTCGGAAGGAGAAGAAAGTCCGGACCAGGTAGTTTCGATAATCCGAAAACTGCTTTCACAAAACCGTGAGGAAAGCAAACTGCGATATGATCTGGAGTTCAGTATCGGTTATGATAAACTGAGAGATAAAAACGATACGGTAACCGACTGCCTTAAACGCGCGGATGTAAAACTGTATCGTGATAAGCATCGCTGACCGTCCGGTTTTCGATGTCTGAGCAGATTTGACAGTTTACGTAATATATGCTATATTAACGGAGAATGTAACAAATTTGTAACAAATCTGATTTTGAACAAAGTGAAATTTTTATAGCAATATTATGAGAAAAACAGGACTTTTAAAGATTTCTTCAATAGCCCTAGCAGGTATCATAGCTTTTGGTTTATTATCGGTTGATTCACGTGCCACGGCATCTGTACAGTTGCCCTCGGCTGGTATTGATCTTATTTTAGGAGAGGGAACTTCCGTTAAGGAGATCAAGGAGACCCACGATCAGAAGAATCCGCCTAAAAAGACCGAAACGACCGATCAGACAGGACTGACCGCTCCGGTTAGCCCTTCAGCAACATCAACCTCTACAGCTACATCAGACAGTACGACCCCGGTCAATTCGGAATCTACTCTGACGAGCAGCTCGGAGAGTGTTGTTACTACCTCCGAAGACGGAACTATCGAGGTTAAAAAGGAAGCCATCGAGGCTCCCGTTGAAGAAAAGGTCATTGAAGAAACAGTAGTTGCCACGAGTGAAAAGTCGGTTCCCGAAAAGGAACGAGAGATAGATGCCAAGAACGAGATAGAACATTTCAAGAATCTCGTTATCGCCCAGGTAGACCATTACGTCAATGTAAGAAGCGGTCCCTCGGAGGATGATGAGATCGTCGGTAAGCTCTACGATGATTCGGCAGGTGAACTGCTCGAGGAGACAGAAAACGGATGGTACAAGATTTCATCCGGATCGTGTACCGGATATGTTAAGGCAGAGTTTTGCGTGACCGGTGAAGCGGCTGTTGAACTGGCCCGCGAGGTCGGCAAGAGAGTGGCTACCGTCAATACCACTACGCTTTACGTTCGCGCTGAGCCCAGTTCAGAGGATGGAACCGAGATCCTCGGAATGGTTCCCGACGGAGAAGTACTTAGTGTCCTTGCCGAACTGGATGGCTGGGTCGAAGTCGACATAGAAGAAGGTCACGGCTATGTCAGCCTGGACTATGTTAAGCTCTCTACCGAGTTTGTCAGCGCCGAATCCAAGGAGGAAGAGGAAGCCAGACTCGCCAAGGAAGAAAGAGAACGTCAGGCTGCTATCGAAGCCGCCAACAAGTCGAGAAAATCGAACTCTTCTTCCAAGAAGAACGGATCGACCGGACAGACGGTATATGCATCCGGTGGAAGCGAGCTAGGACGTGCCGTTGCCAATTACGGTCTGCAGTTTGTCGGTAATCCTTATGTATATGGCGGTTCATCTCTTACGAACGGAACAGACTGCTCCGGCTTCGTAATGAGTGTATATAAGAACTTCGGTGTCAACCTGCCTCACTCTTCATCGGCAGACAGATCGGTAGGTTACGCGGTTGACGGTCTTTCAAATGCACAGCCCGGAGATCTGATATGTTACTCAGGACACGTAGCCCTCTACATCGGTAACGGACAGATCGTACATGCTTCTACCAAGAAGACCGGTATCAAGGTATCCAACGCAGATTATCGTACGATACTTGCGATACGTCGAATATTCTAACGATATCGATTATGACAATGATGTCATGAAATATGATAACAAGGGAATTGCACAAGCAGTTCCCTTTTAAATTATCAATAGTTAATTAGTACCGTTATACACAGAATTATCCACATTTCCACGGCTAAAGACTTAAAATTTAGCACTAATTCAAAGAATTGTTGCTAAACTCATCTAAATTGTATATAATATTTGTAAAATATTCCAAGAAAGGGATGATGCTGATGAAATTTGTTATAGTAGGTAAGAATATTGAAGTTACACCCGGTTTAAAGAGCGCAGTGGAGGAAAAGATAGGCAAGCTCGCCAAGTATTTCAATGAAGATACTCAGGTAAATGTAACACTCAGCGTGGAAAAGGACTCACAGAAGATCGAAGTGACCATCCCCGTCAAAGGCAGGATCATCAGATCCGAGCAGACCAGTTCCGATATGTATGTATCGATAGATCTGGTTGAAGAGATCATCGAGCGTCAGCTCAAGAAGTACAAATCAAAGATCGTTGACAAGCATGAGCGCAACTCGGCATTCAGACCCGAATTCCTTGAGAAGGACTATGATGATGAGGAAGAGGTTAAGATCATTCGTTCAAAGAAATTCGACATCAAGCCCATGTATCCCGAGGATGCCTGCATCCAGATGGAACTGTTGGGACATGATTTCTTTGTTTTCTGCAATGCGGAGACGGATCAGGTCAACGTAGTTTACAAGAGAAAGGGCAATACATACGGACTCATAGAGCCCGAAGTTTAATGAGCCGAGGCTGAATTTATACGGCAAATATGATATGATAAGGGATGCACGATGGTGCATCCCTTTTTGATTCCGGGTACTCCGGCTGAACATGCCGGAAGCAGACGTTCATATAAAGATAACGGTTCATAAATGCAGATATTTTCTATAGCGGCATTTTTACTGCTGCTGATGGTTTATTCAGTCAAATTTGATAAGAAACTGGTGGAAGTACTGCCTGTTGCCCTGTGCACGGAGATACTTCTGCTTTACGTTCTTGCATTCTTTAAAGCACTTCCGTTCATAGACGTTATCGGTGCAGCGCTCATAGTTTCGATCCTTATTTACATCGTTAAATCTTCTCCTGACGACAGAAAGGTCCTATTAAAAAGGGCATCCGGTAAACTGATCGACCCTTCATGGTGGGTATTTGTCGTAATGATGATGCTCATATACATAGGGGTTAAGGACAAACTCATCACCTGGTGGGATGATCTTAATTTCTGGGGAACCGATGTCAAGGCTATATTCTATGATAACGGGTTTGCAGGCAAGTACCTTAACGTAGCTCCGGAGTTCGGAGACTATCCGCCCGGAACGCAGCTCGTCAAGTGGATGTTCCTGCACCTTGATAAGCGCGGATTCAACGAAGGGCTGATGTTCACCGGCTATTATTTCTTTATATTCTCATTCCTGGCTCCATTTATTTCGCTTTTTGATAAAAAGGGTGTGCAGGGTATCATCGGAACGATAATATCCGGAGCGATCCTTTTCATTCTGCCCTCGTGTGTTGAGGCGTTTTACCTTGACGGATGCTGTGCCGATATCTGCATGGCCGTTGCATTCGGAGCATTTCTCGTGGGAGTCGTAAAGAACGCGGATGAAGCACGCTTTAACATGATCGGCGGAACATTATATCTGTCTGCCATGGTGCTTTGCAAGAACACCTCTTTCATCTGGCTTATATATGCGTTCTTATTCTACGTCATTTATTCTACTGTATGTACGCAAAAGAACAGTGGAAAAGATAAGCCGGATGGCGCCGCTGCAGCCGGACGTTTGGGAATAAGGACGGTTGACCGGATAAAGTCAATAATTGGTTACTTTGCACTTCCTTGCAGC
>JAILAN010000044.1 GCA_024681595.1 Lachnospiraceae bacterium | reverse complement strand
GATACAGCTCCTTTTAGCTGTGCACAGATACCGTGATCCGGGCCGCCTTTTTGAGTGGCAGATAGGCCAAAGAGGGCAAAAGGATACTTCAGGAAGCGCCATGATAGCATATTCGCTCATGAAAGCCATCAATGAAGACATAATATCCGAAGATGACGAAGAGATATTTGAGTGTGCAGAGGATGTGATAAGGGATGTTATGAGGGGCATTAAGAGCCATATTCAAAAGGACGGAAATGTCGATCAGGCTCTTGCAGAATGTCTCGGCCCCGGTATACATCCGCAGGAATACGGCTCATATCCCTGGTCGGTCGGACCGGCACTGGCTCTGATGTCGGTATACAGTTTATAAAGAGTTAGATGAAAGCAGCAATATACATTTCTTTACTAAGCCGTGGCGGCGCTGAGCGCAAGGCCTCCAACATAGCGAATTACCTTTGCAGGCAGGGCAACGAAGTTGTCCTTATCAATATGTACAGATCCGATGATGAATTCAAGGTCGATGAAGGCATCAGGCGCATTGTTTCAGAGCCTGCCAAAGAAGAACTGACCGGTTCAAGGATCAGAAATTTCTGCCTCAGATTTAAGAGATTAAGGAATATCTGGATCGAGGAAAAGCCGGATGTCATACTCTCCTTTATAGGAAAGACCAATGTTATGACACTGCTTACCTCAAGAGGTCTAAACATTCCTGTTGCAGTTGCGCTGACCGGAGCTCCTGCCAGAGAGTATTATTCCCCTGTATTAAGATTCATGGCAAGACACCTTTTTAAAAGGGCTGATGCAGTATTGCTGCAGACCAGACAGAGTATGGATTTCTTCCCGCAGGGCGTGCTTAAAAAGGCTGTCATAATGCGAAACCCCGTCAGTGCGGATTACGATACTGACAGGTTTGAAGGAGAAAGAGATAAGACCGTAGTTACTCTCGGACGGATAGATGAAAATAAGAATCATGAACTTATAATAGATGCGTTTGCCCCGATAGCTGATAAGTATCCTGACTGGAAGGTTATTATCTACGGAGAGGGTCCTGTAAGACAAAGACTGATCGATAAAGTAAAGGATCTGGGACTGTCGGATCGTATACTCCTTCCGGGCTTTACCGACACCCCACTGGAGGCTCTTAAAAAAGCAGGTGTTTTTGTATTGAGTTCCAACAGTGAAGGGACCCCGAATGCACTTATCGAAGCCATGATGTTGGGTCTTCCTGTCATATCAACGGACTGTCCGTGCGGTGGTCCGGCCGAGCTAATACGTGATGGAGAAAATGGTCTGTTAATTCCGGTGAATGACGTGGCCAAAATGCAAGATTACATGCAAAAAATATTTAATAACCGTCACTTTTCCGAGCAAATTGGATGTGAAGCAACACACACACGTGATATTTATTCGCCTGAAAAGGTGTTTTCTTCATGGGAATCACTGCTCAAAAACCTCGCAAATAAGCGGAAAATCGACAATACGACCATCAAATGACATAAAAGTGCTAATTATCTGACAATTGTTTCAATTTTCATCGCTTTTAAATTGTATAAAAAATAGAAACAATTAACTCAATAATATGCAAGTTTTTGGTTCAAAACACTATAAAAATTTAATCCGAATTTAGTAAAACGGATTTTTTATCTTCGAGAATCGAGTCACAAAATCATCAAAGATCCGGTCCGAAAATCACCGGATTTTGCCCAAAATGAAAAATAACAGGTAGACAGAAACAATAACATGTGTGGTATAGCCGGATTCTGTAATTTAAGAGATCGAGACAAACAACGTAATATTGCGGCAATGCTGGACCGGATAGTTCACCGGGGGCCTGATTCGTCGGGTACTTTTTATTCAGAAAATGGTCTGGTCACATTCGGCCACAGACGTCTGTCAATAATTGACGTTACAGAAACCGGATCTCAGCCAATGACATCACATAACGGACGTTATGTATTGACGTACAACGGGGAGATATATAACCATCAGGAATTAAAAAAGCGACTTATTGAAGACCCCGGCTCAGGAGTATCAGCCTCAGACTTCAGGGGCAGCTCCGATTCTGAGATCTTACTTGAAGCGATATCATCATACGGGATCAAAGATACGCTGACCTTCTGCAGAGGCATGTTTGCATTTGCAGTGTATGATAAAGAGGAAGATACGGTAATCCTCGCCCGTGACAGAATGGGTGAAAAGCCTTTATATTACGGAAAGGCAGGCGGGGCGTTTGCATTTGCCTCAGATATTTCTTCACTAAAGGCTATAGAAGGATTCGATAATGAAATAAACAGATCCGTTCTGCCCATGTATTTCATGAACGGATATATCAGTGCTCCGTATACGATATTTAAGGACATTTTTAAACTGGAGCCGGGATGTATGCTCACGATCAAAGCACCTTTTGATCTGCGAAATGCTGTCATTACCACATATTATGACCTGAAGGATGCTGCCATTAGGGGCATCAGCAAGCCTTTTAACGGTAGCTTTACGGAGGCTGCGGATGAGCTCGAGAGGCTCCTTAAATCCTCGGTAAAGGGTCAGATGATCTCGGATGTTCCGCTTGGAGCATTCCTTTCTGCAGGAACGGATTCATCCACGGTGGTATCGATCATGCAAAGTATCAGTGATCAGACAGTAAGGAGCTTTACCATCGGGATGAGCGATCCCAAATACAATGAAGCCGAAGCTGCCTCAGCCATTGCTTCTCATCTCGGGACAGAGCATACGGAACTTTATATCACGGAGGATGATGCCAAAAAGGTCATTCCCGATATTCCCCGTATGTTCACGGAACCTTTTGCCGATTCCTCGCAGATTCCGACATACCTGGTATCAAAGATGACACGTGAACACGTGACAGTATCCTTATCAGGCGATGGTGGGGATGAGCTGTTTAACGGATATGACAGATACCCAGTATTTAAGGGATCGTGGGACAGGATAAGGAAATATCCTTACCCGGTCAGAAGCATACTCGGTGATCTGCTTGCGAATAATACATATGACCCCTCATCGGATAAATATGTCAGAGGAAGAATGCTTAAAGCTAAAGGGGCAGGAGACCTCTATAATATATCCAGGGAACTTGACGGCGGAGCTCTTAACATAGTCGCGGATGATAAAAGAGCCTTAAATAATAATGACACACTGGATCCCCGATTTCTGAAGGATCCCTACAGACAGCTAATGCTG
>JAILAN010000035.1 GCA_024681595.1 Lachnospiraceae bacterium | reverse complement strand
GCGACAATGGAATTATAGCGATAAGGAGTATTAAAAGGACCGACAAAAGAGGCTGCCTGTAGAATACGGCAGCCAGCAACAGCAGTATAACGCCAATAGCATAGGCGATCATATACGGAATGTTTTTTATAGCAGTTCTATACATTATGTAAACCAATCATGAAATCCGATCAGTTGATCTTGGGAATATAGACTTCTTCAAGTATAATTGCAAGGGCCTTTTTTACATCATTTCCCGCAGCCCTTGAAGAAGGATTCAAATGCAGTCTGTGCGCCGCAACGGGGATAAACACCTCATGAATATCCTCCGGGATCACGTAATCGCGGCCTTCGATAAACGCCCTGGCCTTAGCCATTTTAACAAGAGCGATATTTCCTCTGGGACTTAATCCCAGTTCAAAAGACCGTCCGTCCCTCGTCTGCTCACAGAGTCTGACCGTATAATCATAAAGCGATTCATCTACATGGATGTTGTCTGCGGATCGCTGCATAGCGATGATACCGTCAGAATCAATGACCGCATTGACGTTTTCGATATCGTTTTTTGAATTGCCTTTGAGTATTTCTACAGCACTTCCCCTGTCAGGATATCCCATCGTAAGACATATCATGAACCGGTCCAGCTGCGATTCAGGCAGGCGCTGCGTGCCCGAAGATCCGTACGGATTCTCCGTAGCTATCACAAAAAACGGCGCCGGCATCCGACGCGTTATTCCTTCGACTGTAGCACAGCCCTCTTCCATCACCTCAAGCAGCGCAGACTGTGTTTTGGGCGAAGTCCGGTTGATCTCATCGGCAAGAAAAAGATTGGTATATACAGAGCCCTCAATAAATCTGAATTCGCCGCTTGATTTATCATACATATTAAACCCGAGGATATCACTGGGCAACACGTCAGGGGTAAACTGAACTCTGCCGTACTTTAATGACATAGCGCGGCTTAGAGAAAGAGCAAGCGTTGTCTTGCCTACTCCCGGTATATCCTCCAGCAGAACATGTCCTCCCGACAATATTCCGGCGAGCATCATGTAAATGACCTCATCCTTGCCGTGTATGACCTTTTTAATTTCGTTCAGAATCTCCAAAACCTTTGAGTTCATTTATCAGGCTCACTCCATATCAACCTTCAGACCGTGTTCCAGTCTTTCACGGTATTGAGGAGTATTCTTCATTTCATATTTCTTTTCGAACATGCTGTATTCGGCATCTGACATCAGATCCTCAAGTTTCTGCTCAATGTTGGTCTTATAGGCAATACCTGCAGCCACAGAAGGAGCCAGAATGCTGTCCTCATAGTTGTTGCAGCGATTGACGACCTTGTCAACATATTCTTCGGCTTCACCTTCAAGAGCCATCGGAATCAAGACCCCGAAAATATCTCCGTCCATCCTTCCTATGACAAAATAAGGTTTGGCTTCCTGTGAGATTATGCCTGAAATGATCTCTATAAGTCTGTCTGACTGCTCGTCTCCAAAGTTGTCATTAACGAATTTCCAGCTGTTGATATTAAAATTGATGACCGCAACGGGAAGTACAGCCGAACGGTCAATGGTAGCCATTCTCTTTTCAAAATAATCGGAATTGAAAAGGCCCGTAAGCTCATCCTTTTGATAACTGCTGTGAAGAGATCTCTTGCGCTCATCTATGTATCCCGACAGCTCCTCGGCGCTCATCCTGCCCTCCAGTTCAAGCCTTAATCCCGACTTGTCCTTTTCAGATACCCTGATCACTATATCAAGCATATCTCCGGCATTCTCAAGCTGCTTTTTTATCTCCTCCAGCTGATATTTGTCATCTATTGAATATTTCTTTTCCGAACTCATAATATCCTCCGCACATGTAATAATATTTTACTATCCGTCGGGTTCGTGCGCAACCATGGACTAAAGAAAATGTCAGTATCATAAAATGAGAGTGGTCATTCTCCAAAGCATAACAATTCGGGAAACACTAAGGAGCAGACCACTCTCATTGAAACAGTACATTATTAAATCTTATGCGCTCTTTTTACTTTTCTCTCTTCTTCTTAATACAATACTCTGTAAGAGGATAAAGAAGCAAAGCATGCCACCGGTCGTGATACTCTGCCACCAGGGATCATTAAGACCACTTGATACAACTATCTTCTTGATCGTGGTCAAAGTGAGCGTTCCGAACAATGTGCCTATTACGTTACCGACACCTCCGGTAAGCAGTGTGCCTCCAATGATCGAAGAAGCTATGGCATTCATTTCCATTCCTGCCGCATTTGTAGCATTTCCGGCTCCGGTATGCATCATGAATACATAACCTGATATTCCGCTGAGAAGTCCGCTTAACAGATAGCTGCTAAAGCGGGTTCTCTTGACATTGATTCCAAGCATCAAAGATGATGTCTGGTTGCCGCCCATTGCGTAAAAGCCACGTCCTGTTCTCGTATATCTGAGAATTATAAATACGACTGCAACACACAATAAAGCTACAACAACACCCAGTTCCATACGTGCGGGTATATGGTTACCGTTCTTGGCGGTATATCCGAGCCAGTCGATCTCAATCTTGATATCCTGAAGACTCTTAAAGCCTTCATGGCTTACTTTTTGAGGATCTATCGACAGGATGGTCGTCATTCCACGTGCAAAGAACATACCGGCCAGAGTGACTATGAACGGCTGTATCTCCAGATAACTGACTAAAAATCCATGTACTGCGCCGAATGCCAGTCCTATGCTCAGAGCCAGCAATATCGAAACCAGTACGCTGCCGCCTTTGTTAAGGTACAGAACACAGCTCATTACCACGAGCGACGTTACAGCTCCAACGCTGATATCAATTCCGCCTCCGATCATTACTATCGTCAGTCCGCAGGAAACGATTATCAGGCTGGCATTATCATTCAATAGATCAAATAACTGCTGCGAATGAAGGAATCCACCACGGAGAAAGATCATTGCCGCAATATACATCACAAAGAATATTCCTATTGTGATGCCCATCAGCAGCTGTGTATCGGTAAGCGGTTCTTTTTGTTTATTGTTTGATCTGTTCATGCTTTTGCCGCTCCTTTCTCACTGATGCCCTTTTTATCTCCGCGCATCCGGTTGACAAATTTGTTGAATCTGTCCTTGAATACGGGCGATCCTATAACAACCAGCAGTATGATGACCAGAGCCTTGTACGCTTTAACATCGGTAGAAGAAACCTTCATGGCATACAGCGTGATCGTAAGCATCTGAATAACATATGCACCGATAATACTGCCGCTGATCTTGAACTTACCTCCGCCAAGGCTGTTACCGCCGATGGCAACCGCAAGGATCGCATCCATTTCTATATCAAGAAGCAATGTTTCATGGTTTATAAGTCCCAGACGGCTGACACCGATCGTTCCTGCAACTGCAACACATACACCCAGTATGATGAATGACAGGAGCTTGATGAACGTCGAGTTGATACCGTTCAGTCTGGCTGCGCTTCCGTTGATCCCGACTGACTGTGTGAACAGTTCAAGGGATGTAAACCGGAATATCAGCTTAAATATGATAGCCATCAGGATAACTATGAGCACGGGTGTCGGAACGGGAATCCCCGGTATAAAGCTTCCGATCGCACTTATGATGGGACTGCTGACTGTAGGAGTAGCACCGCCGTTGATCCAGTAAGCTATCGAACGACCACATGTATAAAGGATCAACGTGGCTATCATCGGCTGTATCTTAAATACCGCAACCAGTGTTCCGTTAAACGATCCAAAGATCATTGCCACTATGCAGGCCAGAATGAATGCCAGCAATACTTTTCCGCCGGTGATCTGAGGGCCTGACTTAAGTGTCTTAACCAGAACCGATCCTGCAATTGCAGCTGCTGCACCCACACTGATATCCTGTCCTCCGCAGGCTGCGGTTACCAGCGTCATTCCCATAGCAAGGACCGCCAGTTCACTGGCACCGTTTATGATACTTATCAGGTTACCCTGTAATACTATGTTGCCATCGTTATTATGGCTGATACCTACAAAGAAGAATCCGGGATCTCTTATCAGATTGAATATGACCAACAACGCGATCGCTATAAGCGGGATCGCAAGCTGTCCCATTCCGCCCTTAATGAGCTTTTTGAACATATTATTCATTATGCCTCACCTCCCGCAATAGTCTTCATAACCTTCGCCTGATTAAGATCACTGCCCTTTAATTCGCCGACTATATGTCTGTCTCGCATTACGATAAGGCGTGAACATGTACGGAGCATCTCTTCTATCTCGGAAGATATAAATGTTACGCTCACATCTTCTTCCGCAAGCTTAAGTACAAGCTTCTGGATTTCAAGCTTTGTACCTACATCAATGCCTCGTGTAGGTTCATCAAGAATCAGGTAATCGGGATGAGTGAGCAGCCATCTGGCAAGAATAACCTTCTGCTGATTACCTCCGCTTAACGATCCTACGGGAGTCTCTCTGCTCGCAGTCTTTATCTTAAGAGCCTTTATATATTCATCTGCAAAAGCCTCTGATTCGCTTCGGCTTATCGGCTTAAAGAAACCGTTCATAACCTGAAGAGCCAGAATGATATTTTCTCTGACAGACAGATCAGCTATGATACCGTCCCTCTTTCTGTCCTCAGCAAGATATCCGATACCGTTTTTCATGGCATCTATCGGCTTGTTGATCCTGACGTTCTTACCCTTTATCTTAACGGTTCCGCCGCCTACCTTATCGGCACCGAATATTGCTCTTACGCTCTCACTTCTGCCGGAACCCAAAAGGCCGGTGAAGCCGTTAACTTCGCCTTTTTTAATAGAGAAATTAAACGGAAGCGCTTCACTGCTCGAAAGACCTTCTGCTTCATAAAATACTTCTTTATCAGAAGCAGTATGCTCTTCGGAATCCGAAAGCTCATTCAGTTCTTCAAGCTCCTTACCCATCATCTTGGCAACCAGCTGAACCTGAGGAAGTTCTTCTGTAAGATACTCACCTACAAGTTCACCGTTTCGAAGAACCGTGATCCTGTCGCTGACCTCATATACCTGCTCAAGGAAATGTGTTACGAATATTATTCCGACACCTCTTGACTTAAGATCCCGCATCATGGTGAATAACATCTGAACTTCTTTGTCATCAAGGGACGATGTAGGCTCATCCAGGATCAGAACCTTACAATTCATATCCACGGCACGTGCGATCGCAACCATCTGCTGAACTGCCAGTGAGCAGTTACCTAACTGCTGACGTGCTCTTGCAGGGATCTGAAGATTCTGCAGTATCTCTTCTGCCCTCTTCTCATAATCCTTCTGTTTGACCCAGTGCCTGTTATCCCGTCCGATGAACATATTCTCTGCTACAGTCAGGTTCGGGCACAGTGTGATCTCCTGATACACCGTACTTATACCGTTATTCTGTGCATCCTGGGGAGAATTTATGTGTACCGGCTTGCCTTCAACCTTAACGCTTCCGGCATCCATCGGATATACGCCTGTTAATATTTTTATAAGAGTGGATTTTCCTGCACCGTTTTCTCCCATCAGTGCATGAATCTCACCTTTTCTAAGTGTAAAATCCACATTATCAAGGGCTAAAACCCCGGGGAATAGCTTATCAATGCCTCTAAGCTCCAGCAAGCAATCCTCCTGCATACCTGTTACCTCCTAATTACCTTTTTCTGGCCAAAACGGTAGCCCCATTTTTACATAAAAAGCGCAGTCCGCTGCCATGGTAGGACACAGCCAGACTGCGCTGTAGGATCATAATGTAATGCTATTATCTGTCCTGTTTAAGATTATTCACCTAAACCGTATGTGTCGATATCAGCATCTGTGATCGTTGTAGCATCAAATCCCTTTTCTTCGTTGATGATCTTCTTAGAAGAAGGAGCGCTGCCACTCTTTATAAGATCGCTGATGATCTGTGCCTGGAAAGGAGAACACTGTCCATCGTAGTTCCAAGCGCCTGCCTTAAGTTCGCGAAGAGCCCACTTATTGCAGTCAAATCCCATTACGATAACGTCACCGTCAACACCGTGTGTGATACCGGCATCATCAAGTGCTGCAACAGCACCCTTAGCCATACCATCGTTCTCAGCGTAGATTACGTTGAAAGACTCACCACTGTTGATAACTGACTCAACGATCTTCTTAGCTTCTGCCTCATCCCATGTAGCCGTCTGCTGAACAACCTTGTTCATCTTGCCTGAAGCGAACTGCTCGTCAAGTGCGCCTGTACGTCCGATCTGAGCATCACTACCCATAGCTCCCTGGATGTGGATTACATTGTAAGTATCAAGGTTCTGTGAAAGAAGCCAGTTAACGGCTGTCTCACCTTCCTTAGCCATGTCTGAAACAACAGCTGCTTCATAGAGGCTCTCATCAACATCGATCATACGGTCGAAGAGATATACCTTGATTCCGGCTTCCTGAGCCTTCTTAAGAACTTCGTCCCAACCTGTTGTCTCTGCTGCAGAGATAAGCAGATAGTCAACACCTTCTGTAATGAAGCCCTGAGCTGCCTGAAGCTGCTCATCGTTCTTCAAGCTGTAGTATGTCTTAAGCTCGTAACCGTTATCTGCTGAGAAAACAGCTTCCATGTCCTTAACGTTAGCCTCACGGTAACCAGACTCTGAAGGAGGGTTGTTAACAACGCCTACCTTAATAACATCGCCTGCAGGTGCAGCTGCTGTATCTGCTGCTGTATCTGCTGCTGTGTCTGCTGCTGTGTCAGTTGCTGTGTCTGTTGCTGTATCTGCTACTGCGGCTGTGTCAGATGAAGAATCAGCTGCGGTTGTAGGTGCAGTTGAGCTTCCGCATGCGCAAAGGCCGATGATCATAGCCGATGCAAGAGCAACACTTAAAATCTTTGAAAACTTTTTCATGTATTTCTACCTCCTTTTGGTCATATGGCCTCCTACCGGCCACTTAAACAATAATATACCCCGGAGGAGTTCCGGGGTAAATCAAGGCTCATTTTATTATGGTTGAAAATGATATCGCAAAAGTTCGGACAGGTTAAAAATTATACTGTTCAGGTTAATTTTGATTTTGCGCACGATATTCCGAGGGTGTCATACCGACATTCTTTTTAAATATATAACTGAAATAATGCGCATCGTTATAGCCGGTCTCGTGGGCTATAACGGATCCTTTAAGATCTGTGGTCCTTAACATCTCCTTGGCCTTATTGATCCGAAGATAAATGAGATATTCGGTGAATGTCTGCCCGCTCTGCTGGGCGAACACTGTTGAAAATCGGCTGTTGCTCATGTTCACCGCTTTAGCGACATCCTGAAGCATCAGATTAGGATCGCCAAAATGCTGGGCCATATAGACCTTTGCCTCATTTATGACGGATGAGCTCCTGTTATTGCCGGCAGATTCTCCCATCTCCCGTACCCCCAGTATCAGCGGATTCTCCTCCGTACGGTCCGCAAGCAGATGACGGATATGCCTGGCTGTCTTAAAGCTGTTATATATTTCCCCGGGATCCTCCACTATATCTCCTATGCCGACTTTGATTCCGCTGCATCCTATGTGCTCCAGTTCCCTGACCAGCGAAGATGAGAAAGCATATGCCCGCTCCTCCGTATCAGCAGGGGTATCTCCCAGCACCAGAAGTCTGGTGCCCGTTCTGCTGCCCGATGTATGAACGATCCCGCCGCTGCTGTAGGCCAGAGCTTCCGCTGCTGCCTGTCCGCTCTCGAGCGGTTCAAAAGCAGCATCGACTACTGCATAGCAGGGTGCGATCACGGAGCAGCCCATGGCTCTTAACTGTGACAGAGCATTCTTGGCATCCGCCTCCATAGCCTCATCGGAAAATAGCGATCCTATCAGCTTTTCTTTAAGAAACCTTCCGTCTGTATTCATCCGCGAGCGGAGACTCTCTGCATGTTCGCGTTCCTTGCGCTCCAGCTCGATCTGTGCGCTTACTTTATCAAGCACCTGCCTTAATTCCTCTGAGTAAATGGGCTTTAGCAGATATTCCTTAACCCCCAGCGCAATACACTGTCTGGCGTACTCAAACTCATCATAACCGCTAAGGATTATGATCCCTATCCATGGCATCTGTTCACGCAGTATCCGGCTGAACTCAATACCGTCCATAAATGGCATCCTGATATCAGTGATCACGATATCAGGGTTGGTATCACGTATCATCGGAAGTGCCATCTCTCCATCAGGCGCCTCTCCGACCAGAGTATAGGGTGTCTCCTCCCACGGAAAAGACTCTCTTATTCCCTCACGGATAACTATTTCATCATCAACCAGAAATACTTTCATCCTCTGATATCTCCTCTTTGCTCTTGCACGGAACCCTGAAGCTGACTGAGGTACCGGCGCTGCTGCTTACTATACGCAATCCCTCAGGCTGGTTATAATACAGCCTTATTCTGAGATTTACATTGACCATTCCGAAGCCGCCGGAGCCCTCACTTACTGTAGGCTGTCCCTTTTTCATTCTCTCATTTAGTTCGTTTAACTGCTCCTCGGTCATTCCCGTACCTGTATCGGACACGGTGAATTCAAACATATTACCAACCAGTCTCCCTGTAACGGTGATAAGTCCGCCGCCACGCTTAATCTTGATCCCGTGATATATGGCATTTTCCACGAGCGGCTGTAATAACAGCTTTAGTATGTAGTAATGACCGATCTCGTCCGGGATGTCGATCTCATATCTTAAGATATCTCGGTAACGGGTCTGCTGGATCTTAAGATATCCTTCTATATGCTTTTTCTCCTGGCTCAACGGTATCCAGTCCGCTCCCGACGAGAGGCTTATCCTGAAAAAGTCACTCAATGCACTGGTAAGAGAAATGACTTCATCCTTTTCTCCCGCTTCGGCCTTCCATATGATGGCGTCAAGCGTATTATAAAGGAAATGCGGATTTATCTGAGTCTGCAGTGTTCTAAGCTCGGCTTTTCTAAGATTTCTCTCATCCTTGATACTTTTATGCATCATGTCTTCGAGCTTATTCGCCATGATATTAACAGATGATGTCAGATTTCGAAGCTCAGCAACGTCCGTATCCGTTATCCTGGCATCAAGCGATCCCTCTGCAAGAGCAGCCGTTACTTCCTCAAGTCTGTCTATGGGCTGTTTGACAAAGGCTTTGGTCTTTCTCATCGAGCGGTTTCTCAAAAACCATGCAAAAAGCACGATCCCCACCTCTATAAACGCAGTGAATAAAACCAGCGGTCTTAAGACAAGGCTCATATCCGCGGATGCTTCTATCTCCTGTGCGATATACTCGTTAAGCATGCTGTCGATAAGTGATGCAACACCTCTTATCTCTTCCAGAACCTCCTCATTTTCAACAACGGGCTGCTTGGTCTTTAAATTATCGCGGATCTGATCCATATAATTTTCAAGAGTCTGCATGGTACGGCCGGCGACCAGCAGTGACAGGCGATTGTCACCGTCCGTTTTTTCCATGACTTCATTGATGGTGTCATAGAAACCGTATATCCTGACATATACCCTGCTCTCCTGTATCGTGTCTCTTCCGCTGACTATATCCCAGACGCTTCCGGGAATTTCATCGGTAACAACTGTCTTAAGGCTGGCTATGGTCTCCATTCGTTCAATGGCACTGTGATATCTCTCTTCATAGACAAGCATCAGAATAAGACTGATGAAAATCGGAATAACCAGCATTATCATCAGGTAACGGCTCATATTATCTATTCTGCCGATCATGCTTTTTTCTTTTCTGATCTTGGTCATTATCCTATCCTGTACAACAGGGCATCATCAGTAGCCCCTGGGCTCTATCCCGGACAGATCCTGTTCATCGGAAAAGACTTTTTCCTCCGGGTGGATCAGTTTTTCAACTTCCTGACCGTTTTTGAGTTTGAGTGCCGTCTCCATAAGCTTGCTTCCAAGCATTGGAGTACATTCCACAACGCAGTTGATCCTGCCTTCCTTTAATACATCTATCGCTTCCTGTCCTCCGTCTATCGATATTATTATCACATCTTTGCCGGGTGTGTAGCCCGCATCCTCTATCTCGGGGATGGCTCCGAGGGTCATCTCATCGTTATGTGAAAAGATAACATCTATATCATCACCGTATTTTTCAAGAAGATAACGCATGCACTCTGCACCCCGGCTCTTTAAAAAATCTCCGTTGACGCTTTCCATGACCTTCATACGGTCATCGTTTTTTATCGTATCCATGAACCCGGCCTGTCTCTGGCGCATGGGCGTTGAATCTTCCGTTCCCGTGATCTCAACGATATTGACCTGATCCATGTTAAGGCTGTCTGCCTTGCGGATTAGATACCTTGCGGCCTGGACTCCCTCGCTGTAAAAATCCGCACCTATAAGGCATGCTGTCAGTTCTTCATTCTCGGTGCTGATATCTCTGTCGACCAGTATCACAGGGATCCCGGCATTTTTAGCTTCCATAAGGACATTATCCCAGCCTTCTTCAACTATGGGTGAAAACGCTATGACATCCACTTTATAGGCTATAAAGCGCCTTATAGCAGCGATCTGGTTTTCCTGCTTCTGATTTGCATTTTCAAGCATCAGGCTTACACCATACTCTTCGGCCTTTTGTTCTATATCACGGGTATTGCCTATTCTCCATGCACTCTCAGACCCCAGCTGACTGAACCCCAGCAGCAGTTTCGGCTCCTCTGCCTGTTCGGATGGGCGGGCGCATCCTGCGATCAGTGTAAATAATGCCAGAAGCATGCATATCTGTTTAACTTTACGCATCAGGTTTTACCTTTCTTTTTCTCGTGAGGAAAGTCTTTTTCTTCAGTGATTTTATGATTCAGCAACACTACCATTATACATCACTCAGCCTTAGGATTCTATTTCAAGAATTTTTAGCATAATTATGTTTTTTACTGTTTTAATATAGTATAATCATTTATAAAACAAGGTATTTATTTTGAAAGGAGAAAAACTATGAAGTATGTATGTTCCGTATGCGGATACGTTCACGAAGGACCCGAGCCCCCGGAGCAATGCCCCCAGTGTAAGGCTCCCAAGGAGAAGTTCGTTGCGCAGGAAGGAGAAATGACCTGGGCATCAGAGCATGTCGTAGGGGTTGCAAAGGGTGCTCCCGAAGATATCATCAATGATCTTCGCTCAAACTTTAACGGTGAGTGTTCAGAGGTAGGCATGTATCTTGCCATGGCAAGAGTAGCTTTCAGAGAAGGTTATCCCGAGATTGGTCTTTACTGGGAAAAGGCTGCTTATGAAGAGGCTGAGCATGCAGCCAAGTTTGCCGAGCTGTTGGGTGAGGTTGTTACAGATTCCACCAAGAAGAATCTTCAGATGAGAGTCGAAGCCGAAAACGGTGCAACAATGGGCAAGACAGATCTTGCGAAGCGTGCCAAGGAGCTCGGACTCGATGCGATACATGATACAGTTCATGAAATGGCCAGAGATGAGGCCCGTCACGGCAAAGCATTCAAAGGTCTTCTTGATCGCTATTTCAAATAAGATCTACGATCTTAAAAGGAATGAGCATTTGCTCATTCCTTTTTATTTTGCCCCGATACAGGTTCATAGATTATCGTGAAAAAGCTTTGGATCACGTCAGACAGGATATTTTATATACCATGCTTCCGTGTGCCGGCAGGAAATCAACGCTGATCTGTTTATCCTGTGTCAGGTATTCACTCTTATTCCACAGATCTTTGACCTTATATTTCGATGCATCAAGGAATCTTTGCCGGGATACCATTTTATCGCCGATATATGAAATCATCGTATCCACATCGATCTTTATCTCTTCTTCATGCGCATTATCACTAAGGTTAAAAAATGCGATCGCAATGCTTCCGTCACTGAGAGGTTTTGCCAGAATATCTGCTCTGTCATTGTCTCTGATATACTCCTTATCCGGAGCATCCTTTGCTTTATCCGAATATATCCTCTTTGCCTGAATACCGAGAGCATCCTGGTTAAGGTCGATAAGATCTTTGTTGGCGATGATACTGTATATCGGATCACCCTTTTTTACCCTTCGTAGATCGAGTCCCAGCATGAGCGGTGAATTCATCATGCACCACATGGCAAAATGAGTTCTGCACTGCGTATCATCAAGACCTTCCATCCCCACCATCAGCATGTCCGGATCATTCCAGCCTCTTTGAAGGCCCGCATATTCATCCATTATGACTGCCTTGTTGTATTGAGTTGCCACTCCGGGAGTATAATCACTTTGCCACTCACCGTAACCGGGATCGCCGTCAGATCCGACCCGGAAAGTGATATCATTTAATATACGCCAGGAAGAGCCGACCTTATATCCCCAGTTCTGGGGCTGTGTCTTCCCCCATTCACAAAGCGACATCACTATATCATTATCCTTATCGGCCTCATAAAATCCCTCAAGAAGCCTGGCGTATGAATAAAGTGTATTCTCCTGTCTTCGGTGATTCATGAGCCTTATGGTATTTGATCCGCTCTCAAGCCGTATCGGTATCTCAGCGCTCCATACAAAATCTCTTTTAGCAATATTCTCATCCGAATCGTGTAAATCCTTACGATCCTTTGGATCATCCGCGTTATCTTCCGACATGGCAAGCTCCCTGATGAGAGATTCCGTATCACAAATAAGATCGTCATAATAGTATGCTGTCCCGCGGTCTGAATCCACAGCTACCTGAAGCCATGCTCCGCACCCCGGCTTAAGTCCCGGCCGGTATAGCACCTTAAGCATATGATCTCCTGATGTCATATCACCTATATCGAAGCACAGTTCACCGCTTTGCTCTCCCAGTGGAGTCTGCTCGGGGCCTGTTCCGTCAAAGGTCCCTATGTTTTCAACATGATCATTTTCCCCGTCCGTAACCAATACAGGACCATTCCCCTTTATCCTCCCATCCGAGGTGGCGGATAACTTTCTGGTCCCGTCAGGGCCTGTCAGCATGATCGCCCTTATATGAGGCGCATAAGTATATCCCGAATTCTTTTCATCGGAAAAAGTAGCATTATCCCATGGATAATAACAGTTATCAACCTTGATAAAATCCACGCCCCATTCAATATAACTGCGGGCATCCTCCTTTTCATGGCCGCAGGTCCCCACGGCTGCTCCGGCACAGAGATTCGTGCCAATATCGTTGTACATTCCGAATTTTAGTCCTTTTGAATGGATATGATCTGACAGTGCCTTAAAGCCCGAAGGAAATTTAACCTCTTCGTTTGATAAAAGTCCGTTAACCCTCTCTTCCTTATAGCATCCGTCGTCAAGAACAACATATTTATACCCCAGTTTATCAAGTCCCAGATCCACAATGGCATCGGCCATCGCACGGGTCAGAGCCTCCGTATTGCCGCTTCCAAAGGCATTCCAGCTGTTCCATCCCATCATCGGAAGGCGTCCGTTCTTCTTGCCCGGAAATGTCTCATCGTTGTTAAAGGAATCATACCTGTATCTGCTGTCTTTTATCTTTAAAGGTCCGTTTTTATCAATCATTTCTGTTTCCTTATTCATTCTGTATATTTGCAGATTCCCTCTGCCCTTAATAGCGTCTTGTCAAATTCTTCATGCGTTACCTTTCGTTCCCTGTCAAATATACATAATCCTTCGGGTTTTCCCAGAATAAAAAAAGCATCCATAATCCCTCGAAGATATACCTGCGCTATATGATCAACGCATACCCTGCAGTCATAAAGGTCCTTTAAGACTGCAGCCTTCGATATATCATTAAGGTCATTGATGCCTTTAACATTTTTAATATAAAGATGTATCATTTTCGCGAGGTCTCCCCGCGTCATTCCGTCACAGAATTCAGGCATATCGGTCACACCTTTTTGCCACACGCCATATCGATATCATTCTTTTCCCCAAATAGCAAAACGTGATCCGCCAGGCTCATCTGCAGATCCCCAGCAGCTCCAGATACTCACGTTGCTTGTCCTCCATGACCCTGGCCTCATCTTCCTCCATATGATCATATCCCAGCAGATGAAGCACACTGTGTGCGATCAGGAACGCATATTCACGATTGATGCTGTGCCCGTATTCTTCGGCCTGGGAAGTGATCCGCTCTTCATTAAGAACTATCTGTCCCAGCATATAGTGATCGTTCTCGGGATCGATAAGGCTCTCATCCGCAAATCCGGCGCTCTCATAATCTGCAGGCGAATCCCATTCCGTATTGGGAAAAGAAAGAACATCCGTAGTCCTGTCGATATCCCGGTATTCGGAATTGATCCTGTGAACTGTCTCGGGGTCCGTTATGAGAATATCTACTTCGGCGTCATTAGGAAAATCCTCGCCTTTTAATATGGCCGAAACAACATCCCGTGCCGTATTCATGATATCAAAGTCCGGATCGAACCCTGCTTCGTTTTCCAAGTTTATGATCGTATCAGTCATAATCTGTGATCCTATAGTTACCTGCTAAAATCCTTTGACCGGATCATCCGGTTCAGAGCTTCCTTGTTCCGGTCAGTTTTGATAACGTATTATCAAGCTTGTTCCTTATGAATTCGGCATGTTCTTCCTTAACCAGATAATAGATGTATGAATCCTCGACCATCTTCTGTGGAAGGCCTCTTCCTACGAGTTTGAAATTGGTAAAGCCCTTACCGATATATGAACCTATCTCATCCCTTGAGATAAAGGCAGGCCTCTTCATGCATTCGGCAAATGAAGGCATTGTTTTGATATTTGTACAGTCAAATGTACTGTGTTTGTCAAAATTAAGCTGTGCCTTTGATTCATCGGCATAATGGGCCTTGCGCTTCGGGCAGTTGGGAAAGCATATCTCATCGACCAGTATCTCTGTCCTTGATGCATATTCTCTCAGTGCATTTATGACAGCATCGTCATGATTAAGATCATAGTCCAAAACCACCAGTTCGTAATCCTTTTCATATTCCTTCTTAAGATCCTCCAGCGAAGTTATTCTCTTGGTGGTTGATGAAATGAACCAGAAATCCGGATATTTTACCCGCAGATAATCCTCAAGTACATCCTTATTTACCAGAACCTGATTCTGACCGTTATCTGCGATCTCCATGATCATGTTGCAATACGTGTCATTAAGATGCTTTTCTTCGATGAGTGAGTTGGTCCATGTAAATCTGACCGGTACACCAAAATCATTGTATGTTTTAATGATCTTTTCCATGTCACCGCGAGATGTTATTCCAAAAACAGCTCTTCCGCCGTTCCATATCGCTCCAGGAAAAGTACCGTAAACGCTTCCCACGGCATATCCGTCATTAAACTTATCCGGAAACTCCTTCATAAGGTTAATGATGATCTGGTTCATATAGAAAAAAACACAGAAACCCGGCAGATGCCAGTATATCTTTTTATCGTTCATAAAGACTCCCATGTCATAAAAAACGCATCGTTTAGCTTATATCCGGCAGATCGCACTTACGGCCATTTTGCAGGTCGCGGTTTATTGATCGTAAACACATGCATGTTCTCAAGATTCTTGATAAGCAGAAGCCGAGCCTGTCCTATGTACTCCGGCTTTATCATGTAATAACAGTATGTTTCGATAAGTGAGAAAAGATATGCCGTCCTGCCCTCTATCTTGAAATTGTTTATGCCCCGGGGAATATACTCACCCCATATGTCATCGGTGCTGACAAAGGTGCAGTATTCCATTATGGTGTACAGATTATTATAATCTCCGTATTCACACTGCCAGCCTTCAAGCGGAATCTGCCTGTCAGGAGGCATATTCATGTTCTTTCTGATAATACGCTGATTGCGCGCGATATTCTTATAGTGTTCTCCGCGTCGTTTGCAGTTGGGATGGCAGACCGCATTGACCAGAACCTCCAGTCTCGACTTATCGGTTATGGTATCTATAGCATCCCACTGCCCATTCATATTATAATCCAGAACTACCGTCTCATAATCTTTTTTGAGTTCTTCGTTTATCTGCTCGGCATTCCTTATCTCTTTGCAGGTTGAACTGTTATATTTGAAATTCGGATACTTATTTCTAAGATATTCCTCCAGTACAGGCGAAGCAACGATCACTTCGTTCATGCCGTTGTTGGCCTCATCCATACAGAAATTACAGAAAGGATCGTCCAGCTCACTCCTTTCAACTATTGTATTGTTGAAAGTATATCTGATAGGGATTCCCTTGCTGTTTATGTTTTTTATGACGCTCCTGACAAATCCGGAATCACACTGGTCATTGGTGATCAGTCTTCCCCCGTTCCACATAGACATGGGAAAGCAGCCAAAAACAGAGGCGATCTTTACGCCCTCTCTGAAAAAATGCGGCCGCTCTTCAAGCAGACTGATCCAAAACATATTTAAAGGGTAATTGTACCTCAATCCCGGCAGATGAAATCTGGCTTCTATCATGGATGGTCCTTTCTTTGATCACTCTTTGTCCTGTGCCTTTGCTTCTTCAACCTTCTTAATGCTGTCCCGGGTTATCCGCTTATACGAGAATGATTTAAACAGAGCCCTGACCTTATCTGAGCGGGACTCGATATCCTCTGCATATATTCCGACAGTGCACCCCACAAAACCGCCTGCCTTTTCGGTAGACAGGTCGCTTATATCAATGTTTTTGGCCAGTTCGCGAAGCTCATTTCCTTCAACCATAAAAAGTGATGCCTTAAGCCCTATGACGCTGATAACCAGGGTGACGATGTTGCTTGCCAAAAGAAGCGATGCTATCTTTTCATCCTCTCCGTTCCGGCGCATGATGACAGTTCCGTGACAACCCGAGTATTCAAGTCTCAGATTATAGTCCTGATTCTGATACAGCACGAGTCCTGCACATGCTCCGTCATACAGGTCATCTCCCTTTAACGTGACAGCCGCTTCAAAGCAATGACAATCCTGGCGGAGCGCGATAAACGAAGGTGAAACCTTATCCTTGAATGAATCGTGCTCACATGTCAGATAAAGTCCCTCTCCCTGAGTTAGCTCATACATATCATCCTTGGGATTGCGAAGGAAGAGCCACTCCGGGCCGAATGCATCCATATGTGTAAAGTCGTACAGCTTATTGACCCCCGGAAGTGACGTTGCGGGCATTGTCGTTTTGTATTCAGGCAGGTCTATCACCAGTTCGGCAGACAGCATTCCAAGTCCCGGATTGACCACAGGCCAGTCTTTTTCCCAGATAACACGTGCAAGGAACGTCTCCCGTCCCATTGTCGTGAATCCGTTAAGAGGCCTTACAGCCAGCATGACCATATACCAGTCGCCATTGGCTGTCTGTATAAGGTCTGCATGTCCAACATATTTAATCGGGTATTTTTCTCCCAGGTGTCTGTGTGTGAATACCGGATTGCAGAAATTGTTCTCATAAGGTCCGAAAACATCCTTTGACCTGGCAACACTTACAGCATGCTCAGGACCTGTACCGCCTTCGGCATGGAGAATATAGTAATACTCTCCTATATGATAAATGTGGGGACCTTCCGGCCAGTGAACTCCCTTAAGCGCTCCGTTCCAGACGTTCTTATGCTCACCGATAAGCTTGAAATTCTCAATATCGATCTCCTGAATGTATATATACCAGTCACCATTATACTGGCATCCTTCAGGATTCGGGTGGGTTCCGATATAATAGCATCTGCCGTCATCATCAAAAAACAGGCTGGGATCTATGCCGTCTGCGCCCTCGATGTAATGCGGTTCCGAATACGGTCCTTCGGGCTTATCCGAGGTCACTATAAAGTTACCGCCATAGGTCACGTTCGTACAAATAACATAATATGTTCCGTTATGATATCTCATTGTAGGTGCAAACAGTCCCTGAGATGTTTCCGCTCCCTGAAGAGGCAACTGTGACGGTCGTGTCAGAACATTACCTATCTGCTCCCAGTGTGCCAGATCCCTGCTGTGCATGATTGGAAGTCCCGGGAAATATGCAAATGATGAATTGACGATATAATAATCTTCGCCTACGGCACATATAGACGGATCCGGATAAAAGCCGGAAAGTATCGGGTTTACTGCATTAACTGACATAATTCCTCCTTTTGACGTTTATGGCCTGAAATTTCATCGGCCGGTTGCTTATTATAGTCTCTATGGTTTGGATATTATTATATTTCCATCCTTGTATGACAGCCTGACCTTATTGTCATCAAGCTTCAATTCATCTATGAGTTCAGGTGGTATCTGCAGACGGTGAGCCTTATCCATGACCACATATTCATCCTGAGTATCCTCGGCTCTCCAGTCTATGTTACTCTCTCCTATCCTGTCGGCAAACTCTTCTTTAAGCACTCTTTCGGAACTGATCTTGCCGTCCCTTATTGCTACGACTCTCTTAACCTTCTTGGACAGGGTCATATCATGGGTGACGATGAGTATGGTCTGTCCGTTATTGTTAAGCTCCGTAAAAAGATCAAAAATATAATCGGCTGTCTTCGTATCAACGGAGCCCGTAGGCTCATCAGCCAGCAGCAGCTTCGGAGAATTTGCCAATGCTATCGCTATGGCTATCCTCTGCTGTTCTCCTCCCGAGAGCATATTCATCTTACTGCCCTTCTTTGAGGACAGTCCGACCATCTCCAGAAGTTCCAGCGCCTTGTCTTTCTTATGTCTGGTAGAAGACAGATTCATAGGCAGCATTATATTTTCAAGTGCTGTCAGATACGGTAGCATGTTCCTGCCGTTATTCTGCCATACGAAGCCTACCGTCTCCCTCTTATAAAGGACGAGTTCCTTTTCGCTCATGGTAAAGAGATTCTTGCCGTCAACCCACAGTGAACCTGCACTGGGTCTGTCCAGTCCTCCTATCATGTTAAGGAATGTGGATTTGCCGGAACCGCTGTTACCGATAAGGGCTGTCAGCTCTCCTTTGTTGACAGTAAGATCCAGACCCTGCAAAGCCAGGACCTCTGTCTCCTTGGTCTTATATATCTTTACCAGGCCATCGGCCTGAACCATCACATCAGTATCAGCCATTGACCCTCTCCCCGTTTTCGAGTTCTATAAGCATATCGGCTGCCCCCATGAGGCCTACGTCATGAGTTGTCATAAGGACTGTTATGCCCTCGCGCCTGGTCATTTCCTTAAATATCTCCGTAACCTTGACCGCCATAGCAGAATCAAGTTCGGCCGTCGGCTCATCTGCAAAGATGATCCCGGGATGATGCGCCAGTGAACGCGCTATGGCAACTCTTTGCTGCTCACCTCCGGACATTTCAGCACTCATGTGATTCATCCTGTTGCCGAGTCCTACCAGCTTAAGACAGTCCTCAACACGTTTCTGACTCTCACGGTTGATCTTCATCCCCGCCATTCGCATGGAGAACTCAACATTCTGAAAGGCATTGAGCGAAGGGATCAAAGATACCGACTGAAATACGAAACCCATTTTGGTCCTTCTTAAGTTCTCGCGTTCCTTGTCGGACAGATCCTTAAGATTAACTCCGTCTATAAATACCTCACCCTCTGTCGGATCATCGAGAGAGTTGATGATGTTCATCAGTGTAGTCTTACCCGAACCGGAACGTCCCTTTAAAATGGCAAATGTTCCTGCAGGTATCTCCATATCGATCCCCTTTAACGCCCAGAACGGGCCTGCGGGTGTCTGAAATGAACGTTTTATGTTGTTGGTCTTTATCATTATATCGCTCATTATTCTTCACCGAGTTTCAATGCTTTGGTCACATTCATACTAAAGAGTATAAAAATCAGAACGAAAATACTTATAAACATAACCGCTGCGATTATCCCGTACAGTCTGTAAAGATCCGATGCTCTGGTTATGAGCCTCATCGGGAGTACCTGCTCCGAAGTTGCATAGGAGGTCTGAAGCATGGGCACGAACATCCTCGAAGTCAGATAGCCGATCCCTATACCTGCCAGTATAGAAAACAGGCCCGAGAAAATCTGTTCATTGACGAGCAGGTGAACTATCTCATTTTTATGAAGTCCGCACGCACGCAGCACTCCGAAGATGAGTTCCCTCTCCCTTATGGACATTATCCAGTAGATCAGATATCCGACACCGCACAAAAGCAATGTGACAACGAATCCCATGGTAAGGACACCGTTAGTTCCCTGAAGCAGAGGATCTGTCATGGTGTTTTCTATATCTTCTGATTTGTTGACGTACCTCTTTATCTTCATATTGTTCTTTTCGATAAAGTCATAGACCGCATCCGGTGACGCATCTTCCTTAAGATCCGCCCATATCTCGTAGGGCTTTACACCCCACTGTTTTTTTAATCTCGCATATTGAGCGACAACAAGGAAATTATCCTCGGTGGTGGCGCTTCCGTCAGGATTGATCACTGTAACCGTAGGCGAATAAGTCGGGAAATAGCTGACAAAGTCCACGATGGTCCCGGTAGTCGATGTTCCGTCTGAATTGTTGAACGTGATGGAATCACCGACCTTGTAATCATATTTTGACATGAAGTTCTCAGACAGGAGCACGCCGTCTTCAACAGCAGCCAGTTCATTAAGGTACTCATAGTACTGCTTGGGATTGATACCCTGGCGTATAAATGTCATCTGTCCGAATTCTCTGGTGTGGATCCCCATCAGCGTCACGGACAGTCGTCCCGTCTTGCCCTGCTTGATAAAAGCTCTGTCATCATAGAAAACCTTGGTATACGAGTTGGCAAAATCCATGGATGCATATTTGTTGTAATCCGGCTCCATATACTGCCCTGTCGGAACTCCCGACTGGTCGGTTATGGCAGGCCAGTTTTCTTTGATGATAAGATCCGCTCCGTCCCGGTAGTCAGTGTTTTCCACGGCATTTTCAAGTATCGTCCTTGCGACCGTGGCATGAAACATTCCGAGGGATACCGTCATGATAAGGAAAAGCATGATAAGCTGCATCTTGCGTCCGTTCTTGATATTCTCCATAAAAGAGATATAACCGGCGGGTCCGCAGATCTTCCTGACGCAAAGATATATCAATTTAACCAAGAGAGGCTGTATCCTTAAAAAAAACAGTCCCATTCCTACGATAAAAAGCGATGAACTGACATAAAGCAGAGGATCCAGTTTCTGACCCGACAGCACGGTCGTTGATATATCCTTCATCCTCTTATTAAATGTATAAAACCCGTAAAGAGACACTCCTATGAGAATTATATCCAAAAACAGTATCTCCCACAGGCTCCTTTTCTTGATGGCTTTTTGCTGTTTAAGGTGAACGATCGAAACCTTGCTGTGCTTGATCGCCGGAATGGATATGCTAAGCAGTGTGACCGTCATGGCGATAAGAGCATACACAAGGGTTTCAGTCGTATATGTGATCTTTAATGAAGAACTGAAATCAAACTCAAGGAAGTTTCTGGTCGATCCGAGGATACGGCTGAACAGACCCCCGAGAGGGATGCCTATCACGGCTCCGAGTATCGTAAGGAACAGTCCCTGATAGATATACAGCAGCAATATCTGTCCCCGATAGCTTCCGCGGCTCTTGATGACCGATATCTCATTGCGTTCCATCTCATACATCTGTCCTGATATCATAAGGAGGAAAGCTGCCAGCAAAACCAGCACCGGGATCTGTAATATCAATAATGTGGCGGATATCCTGACCTTCTTGATCTCATACTCTTCAAGTATGCTCTGGTATGCCGGATCCTTGATAACGCTCTTATAAGCGCTCTTGTTGCACAGATATTCCGTCTGGTCATTTATATTGCTGATCATTGATGCCGTTACGGATTCATAATCTATAAGGTCATAAACATCAATGTTTATATTATAGCCTTCGGATTTATCCCCCAGGAACATCTCATTGAACAGGTCCGGAGACATAAAGCATGACTCATACAGGTTTTCCGGATTCTCCTGGAAATAGAATTTATCCTGTTCATCCTTTGTAAAGACACCGACGATCCTGATCCTTATATCCTTGCCATCCGCGGTTTTAAGCCTGTCAAATTTAAGGGTTTCTCCGAGCAGCAGTCCGCGGGATACCAATGTGGCCTGAGATACGATGACCTCTATGTTCCCATCCTCATCCACTCCGTCTTCGGAGTACATATCTCCGTTTATCAGTTTGGCATGCTCATGAAGATCGCTCATGGAGCTCAGCGACAGATCCATATCGGATGCGTCGTCCCTGTTGATATCGGATTTAACGGGCGCACGGAATATGCTGTAGTAATACAGCGTAAGATATTCCCCGGCACCAAGCAGGGAATATATCTCCTTTGAGTAATTCGTGACCTTACCGATCGTACCCTTTTTATCCTTGTTGCAGTTGGCACTCATGCGTATGATCATCGGCCATCTGCCCTCGGATGCTATATATTTGGTAAACTCATCCTGCAGCATTCTGTCATAGGCAGCTTTCTGATATAGAGGAAAACTGACTGTTGTGGCTATGAGGAGTACACATCCAAGCAGGAGGCTTAAATTCATCCACTTTTTCTGCCACATCTTCTGCAGCATTATTCCAAGCATATTTCCATACCCTCCGTGATGTCTCCGTATGCCACCCAATAATTTGCATTGTCAGCACCGCCCGCGTAGAATTTAACCAATCGTACCTCACCGTCATCACCCTTGGTTATGACATAAGTGTCATTTCCCGACTTGTAGGCTGCAGTCTTGGGAATGAGCAGCACATTGTTCATGTCCTTGGCGGTCGCACTGACCGTATATCTGCTCCGGCTCCAGTATCCGTTTTGCATGTTTGAGCCGGATTCTATCAGTTTATCCATGTCTTCGCTATTGATCTTGACGAGCGCATATCCTGTATTCAGTTCCTTGGACAACCCGTACGGGTTTAACGTTACCACTGTTCCGGATATGTCAGTGCGTTCACCGTTCTGATCCTTTATGGTGACGGTCGCCTCATTTCCATATGACAGGAAGCCTTTATCCTCCACGACTATATAGCTGGATATGTTGGAGGAAACCTGTAACAGTTTGGTGTCATAGCCTATCAGTTCCCCATCTTTGAGTTCGCTAAGGTCCGTAACTATTCCGTCATACGGTGCAGTGATATCCACCACACCCAGATAACGGGTGAGTTTGTCGAGCTGTTTCTGAAGGTGTTCTATCGAGCGTTCTCTTTCCCTGATCGCGCGATCGAGTGAGTTTAATTCATCCTCATCCGAAGTCTTGGTCTTCTGATCATAAAGATCTACCAGCCGTTCCTGCTGTCTTTGTATCTTGCGTTCTATCCTGCCGGTCTCTACGCTGTCTCCGGTTATCTCTACCTGGCAAAGGAGCTGTCCGGCACTGACCTGTTCATAACGGGAAACGCACATTTTTTTAAGATAGCATGTGCCGGTTTTGGCGGGATTACTGATCCATTCAGCCGAAGGGTAGAAAAGGTATCCGTCCGACTGGAACGTGTTGACAATGTTTCCTTTTTGAACCTTGCCGAATTTGGTCCCCAGATCATAGGGAGCATCATACAGTATCTTGTCACCCTCCTTGACCCCATAGGTCACTTCTGTATAGCATCCGTCTGACATACCGGTCTGAACGGGAGTATAAATACTCTCTTCACCATCGAGCACATATACAAAGAATCCGGCATCGTCTTTGTTAACAGCTCCCTTGGGTACGCATAACGCGTTGGTTACCCTTTTTTCTACAACAACTATAGTCGCCATTTTGCCAAGCGGCAGATCCTCGGCCGTTTCAGCCAGCTTAAATGTGGTATAGACAGCATCGTTCTTTTGCATAAGGCGTCTGTATTCCTCAGGCTCCATGTTTTCATATACAACTTCATATCGCTGACCATCTATGATCGCATAAACATCCACCGCTTTATTGACTATGGATTTGCTGATAAATTCGCACTTTATCTCTTTGTCATCCGGATCACCCACAGCGATGATAGAGCTTCCCTGAGCGATCGTATCACCCGCATTGTAAAACGCCGAAGCTACAACAACTCCGTTCATGCCGGAGGTGACACTGCCTTCATTTTCCTTTTCTTTGAGCCTCTCAATGCGCTTTAGATTATAATTATAATCCAGTTCAAAAAGCTGCTGTTTCTCAATATAAGACTGCTCGAGTTTTTCTCTGGACATAACAGATTGTTTGTATGCGCTCTCCGACGGCATAACTGACCTTGCCCAAAACCCGTACATCGGATCGTCTTCACTTGACGGTTCGTAATTCTTGATCTCCTGATATGCAACTGATGCTTTATACTCAGCCTTTTTGGCAGATGACAGATCGTAAACATAATCTTCCAGATAATCTGCAAAGGATTCTACCAGTTCGGCGTTTTCATCTTCTATTTTTTCTACATCATCCTCTATACTCTCGGATCTTGAGTAAAAGAGCGGATCGCCGGAATTCACTTGTTCACCCGGCAATGCAGCATATGAGCTGAACGCCAGTGCAGATTCATAGGTGTATTCAGCCGTATCCGGACATATGATTCCCGAATAGGTGCTGACCATGCTAAGATTCCGGAAGGAGGCTTTCTCATATCCCTGAGCCGTACCTACAGGTTCAATGAGTTCGATGGTCGGCATTATTTCCTGTGCCGAAGATGAACCCTTCGAGCATCCGGCAAGGCACCCCAAGAGCATGGATATCAGTGTTAAGTTGGCTATGATCCTTTTACTTCTCATTTGTAGACCACCTTGTCACCTTCAGACAGTCCTTTGGTGATCTCCACTTTATCATCACCGGTAAGTCCTGTTTCTATCCATACCATCTGTCTGAAATTATTTTCATCCAGAATATATACATAGGGCTTGCCGTCGGCGTGATATATAGCGCCCAGCGGCAGGCAAAGAACACTGTCCTTTCTTTCAAGGACCAGTTTCAGTGTTCCTGTTGTTCCAACGTCTATTCCCTCATTATCGGGTCCGCTTAATATATCGAACCTCTGAATATCTCCCCATGAGGAGATATTATAAGGTGTGAGTTCATAATCTCCCGAAGCATCGCCGTATACAATGCTCATTTCTATAACATCACCTTCTTTAAAGAGCCTCTGGCAGTCTTCATCAGCAGTTTCAAAAAAACCGGATCTGCTGTCAACGATCTTCATAACTACTTCATCCTTTTTGGAGGTCGACCCTTCCAGATGATCGGCAACGGAATACACAGTACCGTTCATTGTCGCATAGATCTTGCTTCCTGACTGCTCACTCTTTAAGGCACTTAGCTTCTTTTTATCAAACTCTATCTCATCGTTGTAATCCTCACGTCTGTAATCATAGTCACGCTCAATGGATTCGATGTTTTTATCGTATTTCTTTAGATCATCCTCATCCTTATCGGTGTAATAGACAAAACTGTTATATGCGCTTTGTTTATCAAACTCCTCGGCCTTATCAAGGTATCCCAAAAGAAGCGTGTTCTTGGCGATCTTATACTCCAGTTCATCTATCTGAGATCCCAGATTGTCCTCAGACAGCTCAATCAGCAGATCCCCCGTCTTGACCGAGTCTCCGGCATTTACATGAACCTTGGAGACTCTCTTGCCTCCTACCGGGAAGGATATTGTCTGCTCCTTGGTCTGAGTGTATGTGCATGTGACGCTTTTAGAAAGGATCACGTCATCCCTGGTCACAGCGATAAGGCCGTAAGCAGAGGTCTCTTCTTCCGGCTCTATGACCACGATATTCTCTTCTTCGGTCTTATTGCATGAAGACAGGATTGCGCACACAAAAAACAATGACGCTAAAAGTGCCAGATTCTTCAACATCTTTATGAGGTTTTCAACAACAAAAAAAGCAGATTTTTTCATACTCTGTAAATCATAAGTCCTTTATGTAAACAAAACCTATCATCTGTTGCGAAATTATGCGGTCAAAAAATGCTATATTTAACCAGAAACCATAAAAAAGGGTCTGCAATCTGCAGACCCATGTCATCCACGATATTAAATCAGACTTTATGATACCCGTATGTTGGTCAAAGCACACTGATCGCCTGTCAGCGACACGAAAAGGTTTCCTCCGCCGTCGGTGATCATACCGGTATTCATCACATACAATCCCTGATTTTCGGTGATCAGAGTTATCTCGTTTCCTTTATAGCCAAAGGTGATGGTACAATCAAATCCCTCTTTATTGGAGTTTTTCCATTCATCCCATCCTTTAAAATCGTCGGTTCGTCTGACTATAGTCATGTTCTCAATACCGCCACTGCCGTCGATATTCTCCCCGTCCAGCCTTACGGCATTATATTCATGATAACCGTTTCCGTTGACCCTGCCGTCTGACGAGCGATACAATATCACATACGGGCAGTGCCAGATCAGTCTGGCTATAGGCAGACTCATGGTATGGAACGATATCTTAAGCCCGTCAACAAGCGGTATCCCGTCAGTATACGCGCTGCGGTGACCGTCGATCTGAAGATTCGGCATATCACCCACAGGTCCGTTGATATAACTGATCTCCTCGGCAATTCTCGTGATATAGTCATCAGAGATTGTCTCTTTGGAGACATCGATATTAAAATCACACAGTTCGCAGTTCTCGCCTGTGAAACTGATATAAGAAAACCTGGTGCTGTCGGGAAGTGCTATTGTGACGGCAACAGTCTTAAATCCGTTATCTATCTTAAGAAGGACATGATCTTTTACTCTGACGGCTTCTATATCGTAGTCTATTCCGTCTCCTGAAGATCTGATCTTGCCCTCATTTTCATTTTCAAAGAACTGAGTCATGGATTTGCGAATGCCCTTTTCAGTCACATGTCCGTCAAACCACACTTCACCGTATTCATAATAGCTCATTTTCGAAGCGAGCTTTTCCTCGGTATATACGTGTCCATCCAGAGAATCAAATAGAACCATGACCGGAAGTCTGTCCACACCGGCAGATCCGCCGGCAGGCCGATACTTCAGCTTTATCCTGGTCAGATTTGAAGAGACGAGGTAACCGTCAGAAAAAGCGCTCCTCATTTCCTTGCATTGAATATCTTCGCTTCCGTTACGCTCCCTTTCAGCTATCCATTCCTTCATGCGATACTCTGTATCAACGTCGATAAGATGCTGCATGATGATCGCGATCCTGGGGTCGAACTGTGTACCTGCACCCTTGACGATCTCCTCACGTACCAGCTGCTGAGGTATGGCTGAACGGTAGCTTCTGTTTGATGACATGGCATCATAGGCATCTGCCACGGATATGATCCTTGCTATCTCCGGGATATCCTCTCCCTTTAATCCGTCGGGGTATCCCTTGCCGTCATATCGTTCATGGTGATAATGTGCACCGATATGAAGGTATGGGAACTGTTTGATGGTCGATAGTATCTGATATCCCATTACCGGATGCTGCTTTATCACTTCATATTCTTCTTTTGTCAGTTTACCGTTCTTATTGATGATATTGTCTTCGATACCTATCTTGCCGACATCATGTAACAGAGCCGAGTAATATATCTGATAGCATTCCTCATCTGATTTACCAAGCTTTCTGGCAATACGCTCAGAGTACTCTGCTACTCTGAGGGAATGTCCGTGTGAATATGTATCTTTGGCATCAATAGCATTTACCAGTGCCGCTGCAGTCTGTTCGAACATCTGCTGTGAAAACTGCTGTCTCTCGATAAGGTTCCTTATTTCTCCAGTCTGATATCCATCTATCTGACTGTTTCTGTAATTGATAAAAATAACAGCCAATACGGAGAACATATAACTGAAGAACCCGGGTATGCTGGTGGGATTATGTGCAATAAAAATACCCTGCAACAGCGAAGGGAACTGCAAAACCAGCAATACCAGTGCAATCGCAAATCCCTTTTTACGGAAAATAACCACCATGATGATAATGAGGAGATTTGAAAGAGAAGAAAAAACCCCGGCAAACGCGCTGACAGGAAGCGGGATATTCCTGATCATGATAACATTTTCCGAGTGCGCTGCCCCGGTCAATCCGGAATATACGAGCAGATACAAAGCCACCAGCGCAATAAGCGTAATAACTGAAGGCTCACTGTGCTTGCGGGCCTGTTCGGCTAAATTATTTAAATCAGTCTTCGGATCCCCGGTCTTTTTCATTGTTAAGTATAGTTTCCTGAAATTTGTTAGAAGATAATTTTAACACAATTATTTTCGGAAATAAATATTCCGTAATTCACCGATACGGCAAAAAAGATAAAAAAAGGGTGGTGCCCGGAAAACACCACCCTTAATAAACTCCAGTAAAGCCTGTCAGACAGGATTACTTATTAGCTTCGTCGATATAAGACTTCCAAGTATCTCTGATAGCTTCCTGTGCCTCTGATACTACAGAGTTAGGTCCGATACCCCATACGAAGTCAGGTCCTAAGTTGAGGTTAGGAATAAGACCATGGAATGCGATAGTACCGTGCTCGGGCTCTGACATCATTGTGATTGTCTCATCAACTGCTCTTGAATCAAAGATACCTTCACGTGCTGTTGAAAGGAATCCGTTGTAGTTCTCGTAACCAACGGGATCGTCAGTGTAGAGGTTCCAAGCGAATGCGATCTTCCAAGCTCTGTCAGCATCGTAGCAACCAGGGATACAAGCCGGGTTGTTAGACCATACATTGATGTAGTCGCTGCCGTGAGGTCCCTTAGGGAACATTACGAATCCAACTTCATCCTGCATATCCTGAAGGAAGTTACCGGGTGTTCCGCAGTACTCATCATCAACCATGAATGCAACTGATCCGTTGATGAACTCTTCCTTGTAGTAATCCCACTCTGCTCCCTCGGGATCATGCTGGTCATACTTTGTGAACATATCAACAGTCCACTCAAGGGCTTCTGTTGTCTCAGGAGCCTCGAGGTTATAGAAGTAACCGTTAGAATCCTTACCAACATAAGAACCACCGTTAGAGAATATAGCAGCTGTTGTCATGTTACCTTCGTTAACGGTCAGACCAAATACATCATCTACACCGTCGTTATCTGTATCTCTCTGGCACTGTCCCATGAGTTCATCAAACTTATCCCATGTCCATGTACCGTCAGCCTGCATGTCATAAAGTGACTCAGGATCGATACCTGCATCTGTAAGAACTCTCTTGTTGAAGTAAACACCTGTACGTGCCTCAGAAAGTCCTGCATACATACAATAAATAGAATCACCCTTAGAGTACTGCTCATGCAGCCTGTTGTTCTGGAACTTATCCTGAGAGAAATCAAGGCAATCCAGAGTAGCAAGGTCATACATGAGTCCGTTAGCCATAGCTGATGTTACAGCGGGGTCATCACGAAGTGTGAATACGTAGTTAACATCGTCGCCACCTGTTGTGCAGTAGTCAACGAAATCCTGAGGTGCGCTACCCCAATCGGAAATAGCAACCTGCTTAATCTTGAAGTTGTAGGTCTCCTGTGCCCAATCTCTCCACTCCTGACGAGCTTCTTCATACTCGTTAGCAGGCTCTGCGGGCTCCTCGGGTGACCACCAGTCACGGATAACGATCTCCATACCGCCAAGATCGTAAACGTTACCGTCAGCATCTGTAAGTACTGTGTAAGGACTTACCTCTTCCTCCTCTGCTTCGGGTTCTGCTTCGGTCTCTGTAGAAGCGGTATCCGTAGTCTCTGTTGCTGTGTTGTCTGCAGCGGGTTCTGCAGGAGCTGCAGGCTGGTTAGCTGCACCACAGGCAACGGCGCTCATAGCCATAGCTGCTGCTGTTGCTGCTGCTAAAGCTTTCTTTGCCATAGGCTTTTTCATAAGTTTTTCCTCCTTAAAAGATGTTGATGTATCACTATTGATCCACCAATCTATATACGGGTCTCCCGATTATTCCGGGCCGGGATGACCAATACAGACATAATTATATCATAAATTCGGATTTATACAAATCACCTACATCTTTATACCTGTAGAACTGATGCTCTCAACGAACTGTCTCTGAGCGAACAGATACAGGATGATAAGCGGCATGATGATCATCAGTGTACCCGTAGCCAGGATACAGTTTGAATAAGCAATTGAAATAGTGGTCTTAACTCCTGTTATTCTCTGAATATAAGCTCCCAGCGAATCTACTATACGGGCCAAAGATGTGCTGACCAGCGGTTTGCCGCCGAGGAACATCTTGGAATAGAATCCGTCTGTCCACTGCCATACAAACGAGAACAGGAAGCACGATGTGATGATCGGCTTGGCTTCGGGAAGCATGATCCTAAAGAATGTCTTTAAAGTACCGCATCCGTCAACATATGCTGCCTCCTCAAGGTCCCCGGGAATATTTCTGAAGAACTGCCTGATCATAAAGATATACAGGCCGTTCTTAAGTCCCATACATCCGGCACTCATGAGATAATACGGCAGTATCGAGCCTCTAAGGTTAACGGTTTCTCCCCTTATCAGCTTAAACAGTCCCAATATATCAAAGAACTTGAAATGCAGATGCAACGAGCTCGATATCGTCTGAGGCGGAATAAGTATCACGAGGATAACGCACGCAAACCAGAATTTCTTAAAAGGGAACTCAAATCTCGCAAATCCGTATCCGACCAGAGTACAGACAAATATCTGAAGTACGGCGATGGTCAGTGAGATCACCAGCGAATTCTTAAGCGATTTTCCGTAAGTCATAAGCTCTGCCGCGAGCTTGTAGTTATCCGTAGTGAAGTGCTCGGGTATCGATATGACTATGGGATTATAAAGGTCCTGCTCCGTCATGAAGCTGACCGAGATCTTATTAAGTATCGGCTGGAGGATCAGGAAGCACAGACCGAACAGCAGGATAAATCTGGCTATGCTGATGCATACTCCCATGATCTTTTTCTTGAGAAGGTATCCGCCCGATTTGCGGTTTCTCTCCCAGAACTCGCTCCGGTTCTTTTTAGCCTTGGTCTTATCATTCATAGTAGTAAACCCCCCTAGAGATCAAGCCTGAGGTTATTCCTACAAAGGCAAGTATTATAAGGAAATACACCCAAGACATGGCTGATGCCGTACCGTAGTTCAGCTGATCGATCATGACTGTCTGTATCTTCTTGATTACTTCATTATCCGAACGCATGCAGAAATCTATAACCGTATAAATCCAGTTAACAAGGAAAAGTGAACTGATCATCGGGAAAGTGATCTTCCACAGGCTCTCCCACTTGGTGCAGCCCTCTATGTCAGCTGCTTCATACATGCTCGATGAAATGGTCTGAAGTCCCGAAAGGAATATGATGATCTGTATGCCCGATGCTATTGCAACATCATATATGTTATCTATGATCTCAAACAGCGTTTCCAGCGCTCTCGTTCCTACCCCTGCGGTGGTAAGGATGGTCTCCAGTCCGTCGGTGATGCTCACACCCGTTGTTGTAACCTCTATCTGCTGCGCCAGAGTAGCCATGAGCTGGTTATCTGTCTCAAGTCCCAGGATAACTCCTGATGAAAGGATAACAGGGAGGAAGAACACCGCACGAACCAGTGCCCTGCCCTTAAATGTCTGATTAAGGATCAGAGAAACAAAGAAGCTGAACACTATGATAGCCAGTGAATATATGATCATTCTCGATATTTCTTCAACGAGAAGTCTGTTAAACTCAGGATCTACCAAAAACGCCTGCTTGTAGTTATTAATCCCTACCCATGTCTGGGAAAAGTTTGCCGAACCAAGCTCAACGGTATTAAAGCTCATATATGCCGACTGAAAGAACGGCTTGACCATAAATACCAGGAAGCCTATCAGGAACGGTGATATGAACAGATATCCCGCTATGGCCTTTCTCTTTTGCAGACCTGCAAGTTTATTCTTTTTCTTCTTCATCATTTTCCTCCGTGAAGATTGCTCTATCTGACTACTTTATAGTCTCTGGCCGGAACCGCAACGGAACCGTCCGTGTATTCCTCGTAACCGTAATTAACATAAACCTTTGTACCATCCTCATATTCGGTGCATGAAACGGTTTCTGTTAGGTTCTCATGTCCTGTCATCTCCTGACAGAATGTATGTCCGAGTTCGGAATTATATCTGTTGTATGTATCAACAATGTACTGATGGCATGAGTCAAAGTTTGAACCGTAGTATTCGGTGTAAAGCGTCTTCTGTAGCGCAAATGCACTCTCCTTCATGATGGAGAAGGAAAGCCCGGCACCGTATTCGGCGCTGTATAAAAGGGCATCTTCGGCATTACCGCAGATATTGAGCGGACGTCCCGTATAATCTATGTAACCGTGAATAGCCAGCTGATAGAACGGAACACACTCGTCAAGGATCGTATACTCGCTGCCCCTTAGATCCATATTGGTAACGAAATCAACATAGGGTATGGCATAGTCATTACCCATATTGATCATAACCTTGGTGGAATCAAGACCCTTGAACCTGTTCTCATGAAGCTTTGAAACAGCTTCCCTTGAATAGGGCTTTTTCTTGTAGAAATCAGACGATACATCCCGGCCGTCATTTTCGAATGCGGCGCCTACATTAAGGCCCTGTGCATACTTCACGAGACTGTCAGACATATTGGCGGCAACCTCTGTGTGAAGCAGGTAATAAGGATCGAGGTCATCTCTTTCGGAATAGGTCGTGCGTGAATATTCCATAAGCTGGGCTCTCTCCTTACTGATGAGCTTGGCTGCATCAGTATATGAGAAGAATCCGTCCAGCAGGTTTGAGTCCAGCGCATACTGGGTTATGCCGTTAAGATACAGATTGATCCCCAGTGAGTTGGCTGTTTCGCACAGATTCCTAAGATCCTTTTTGGATCCAAGCGTGGAGTTGATCTTAATACTCTTTAAAATCTGCTGTTTAACTCCTCCGTTACACCATCCGAGCATTTTAACGGACATGTTCTTAAGCCCCTCTTCATAAAGAGTGCTGATCATGGATGAGGCATCCTTAAATGTGGTGAGTCTTAATGGTCTTGAAACAGGAACTCCGACTATCTGCTTGATCTTGTCGACAGCACCGACAACTTCGATGTTGACCGGGGCATTGGAGTCGGTATTAAGCTTCAGATAATCACCGTACTTGTTCTTGAGATAATCGCCATAGTCCTTGGCCATATCCACATAGTCGCCGGATGATATGAAGCTGTACCTTTGAACGATCGACTCCTGGGGAAGTTTGTCTACGTATTTGTAAATATCTGAATTGGCTATATCTCCGACATCATACTGTTCTCTTTGAGATATTGAATAAATTGCATTAACGAAGTTATACGAATGATTCTTGCCTGCTATGTCGGCCTGTATGGATGCATAGGTCCTGCCATCCTCAAGGATACATATGAAGGAATCATCACCGTTGGCAACGCCGTAAACCCCGTAATACGCTCTGGTATTATGTACTACAGCATCACGTGACAGACACATATCCCAGCCGTAAACATTGGCATAGTACGTAGACTGAGAGGTCTTGCCGTTATTGAAGTTAATAAGGCTTCCGCCGCCCTCGGGAACGAACAGATATCCCTCGTCGGACTTGCCCCCTGCGCCAAAGTACGGAAGAGGTGTCAGTGTATAAATTGGATAATCCTTTTTGTATTCAAGCGAGTCAAAAGGAACCTCAACAACCAGATCATCTCCGTCAAGTCTGTATATTATGCTGGCATTGAATATCGGTTTGTCAGATGAACGCTCTGACAGATCATACTCCTTGTCGGCCGTGTAATCTTCGTAAGTGTATCCCATCTCCTCAAAGATTCCCTGGAGCTTTTTACGCATGTTCTCCTTGGTATTGGAACGAAGAACATACAGTACCTGGTTCTCCAGTGCGGGATAGTTGGCCAGAAGTTCCTCTTTGTTATCCTTCTTGCCCAGTTTATTGATATCGTATTTTTTGTAGTACTGCGATACGGTATCGGAATCGGCGGTGGACATGTTCTCGGTCCACTTCTTGTAATTATCGACTGTCAGCACGGGAGGAATGACAAATTCCTTTTCAACGTTACCGAGAGAATAATTGACACGTATATAACCGTCACCTTCTTCGATCTCGTAGATCCCGTTAAGAATACTCTGAGCATAAGCATTGAATGATGTTTCAAGTCCTGTCTCTACGGCATAGGAAATAAGCAGAGGCGACTGGAGCTTGTTCTTCTCCTCGGGAAGCGCTGCAGCGTCATTCTCGGCACCTTCCGGATTCGAGTACCATATCTTATGCGAATCCTTTACCTCGACCGTAAACTGTGTGCTTGACGGATCCATGATGAATTTGAGCGCTTCGTTTTCCATGACGATGGGCTTGTCATCTCCTGCATAAGCGTGGATCTCTACGATCTCCTCTTCTTCGGGTTTAGCCTGATAATTGATGACAACAAAAACACCAACAAGTATGATCGCCGTTAAGATAACAGGAAAGATAAGGCTTTTTAAAAAGTCCTTTATCCTGTTGTTGCGTTCCGTCTGCTTTTCAATATTTACATGCTTTTCTTTTTTCATGTCCGCTCCAAAATAACAAAACTATATGAAAGCCCGAAAGCTCTACAGCCTGAAAAGGAATTCCCTCACCAGAGAAATGAAATAGAATACTCCCTGTGAAACCATACTGAAGAATATCATCAGTATGAAGATCATAACCAGCATCGCAAAGAGCGAAGCCACCGTAAAGAGCAGGTTCTTGCCTGCTGAAAACTCATGTATCTGTCCCATTCCCGCAACGATCCACAGTGCACAGTATATAAGTGAAATAACACTCAACACCATGTAGAACTGACCTTCTTCGACGGTAACAAAGTTACTGAAGATCATCAGCGGTATCTGGATCAACGGATACGGAGTGAGTCCATAACACGTAGCCATATATACCTGTCCGAGCCTGCCCTTGCCGTCAAAGAGGGTTGTTAACGCCCAGTTGCCGATAACCCACAATGCCAGTGGGAATAAGATACTGGCTATATAAAGGAAGATATTGACTTCTTCCCAATATACCTGTACGAAAATGAAACTCGTAAAACGAAGCCTCATGAGCCTGGCCATGATCGTAAGGATCAAAATGGTGTTGGCGGCTGCATAGGTCCCTCTTTTTTCATGTGTCAGATCCCAGAATCCATCCAAAGGATGCGTCATAATATACAGCGCAAACTTAAGTGAATCAAAATATCTGTTCCAAGTTTCTTTTCTGGTCAATGCTGTGATCATGCTTTCTCCCAATCTATGTCTGCTATCTCGATCTCATGCTTGATGTCCTTGTATTTGCCTATTCCTATAGGAATGAGGAACAGTGCCAGCAGAACAACCACGATAATAACTATATGTTCCTCTACCCATTCCTTACGGTACTGCTTGAAGGCTTTAGAGTAGTTCTCATCATCATATTTGACTTCAAAATAGCGAAGCGCCTCTTTATATCTCTCCTGACGGAGCAGCGATCTTCCTATGCCTATATAAGCCAGGTCATAGTTGCCGTTCAATTTCATTACTTCTTCCCAGGC
>JAILAN010000046.1 GCA_024681595.1 Lachnospiraceae bacterium | reverse complement strand
AACTACATGGGAGACGCCAATGACGCACAGATAAAGATATATCTGTATCTGCTGAGAGTGATCTGTGCACACAAAAACTGCAGCATATCTGATCTGGCAGATCAGTTCAACTATACTGAAAAGGATGTAACGAGAGCTCTTAAATACTGGGAAAAGAAGGGTCTTCTGTCCCTTGAATATGACCAGTCAAAGAACCTTGTCGGTGTCAGATTACTTGATCTGACCATGCAGGATGAAGATCCCCGTACAGCTTCTAATCGTGACGAGCGTCCCGTGGATAATACCGTTACTCTGGCACCCATAGTGCAGCTCCCTGTTCGAAGCGAGCCTTTATCTTCTACTGTTACCGGCACGGAATCCGAAGCCAAAACTCCGGCATCTGTCAAGAGTTCATACACAGCCGATGATATAAGCAACTTCAGAAAATCCGAAGGTTTTGATGAATTCATTTTTGTTATCGAGCAGTATCTTGGCAAGACATTGACACCGTCAGATATAAGAACTTTAATGTACATCCAGGATGAACTGGGTTTCTCAACAGATCTCATCTATTATCTTTTTGAATACAGCGCTTCAAGAGGCAAAAAGGATCTTCGTTATATAGAAAAGGTTGCTCTCGGATGGTTCGAGGAAGGAATCAAAACACCCAAGGAAGCCAAAGCATCCGTTCACAAATATGACAAGGAAGTCTACGATATCATGAAACTGCTCGGTAAGTCCGGAAGCCCCACAAGGACCGAGATAGATTTCATCGAGCGGTGGAGAGGTGAATACGGATACGGAACGGATATCATAGCTGAAGCGTGCAGACGAACCGTTATGGCTACGGACAATCACCGTTTTTCCTATGCCGACAGCATACTTTCCAGCTGGCATGCTTCGGGAGTACATAAAAAATCCGACATAGATTCTCTGGACGAAGGCTTTGCCAAGAAAAAAGCTGCTGCTGCCAGAAGCAATATGCCTCAGTATAAGAAGTTCGCACATAATGACTCTTCTTCGAATTCAGATCTCGAAAAAGAACTGCTGAGCAACTAGGAGTAAAAAGTGGCCCTGACCAACGCACAATACGATTCCATAATCCGTGAATATGAGCGTGTAAGACTGCATAACGAGCGTGAAAACAACGATCGTATTGCATATATCAATGAGCATTACCCCGAGTATTCACGTCTGGGCGATGAGATCGCATCTTTAAGTGCGGAGCATATAAAAGCAACTCTGGGCGCAGGCGGTTCATCAGCTGAAGATATCATACGACGGATCGACGAGCTGTCGAAAAAGAGAGCCGATCTGTTGATCAAGGCCGGTTATCCTGCCGATTATCTGGAAGTAAAGTACAACTGTCCTGACTGCAAAGATACCGGGTACATCGACGGTCGAAAGTGTCACTGTCTGCGTCAGAACATCATAAATATCCTCTATTCACAATCACATATTTCACAGCTCCTCAAAGAAGATAATTTTAGTTCTTTGTCTTATGATTATTACGAAGGAGAAGATCTTAGCAGGTTCAAATCCGCAGTATCGGCTGCACGATCTTTCACGGATAATTTCGATAAAGACTATCAGAATCTTCTTTTTTGTGGTACAGTAGGTACCGGGAAATCGTTCCTTAGCTGCTGTATAGCACGGGAACTCCTTGACAGAGGATACTGTGTCATTTATTTTTCGGCTGTGAAGCTCTTTGAGGCGCTGTCGGATGTCATGTTCAATCACGGCGATCCCGAGGAATCAAGGTCTGTTCTTAGCGATATTTATGAATGTGATCTCCTTATCATAGACGACCTTGGTACTGAGCTGATGAGCAGTGCCGTGGCCACACAGTTATTCTCATTGCTTAACGAAAGACACCTCTCACAAAGATCAACTGTCATTTCTACCAATCTGACCCTGGAGGATCTAAAGGATAGATACGAAGACAGGATCTTTTCAAGAATTGCTCAAAGATACAGTATTTACAGGATCTCCGGTCCCGATATCCGCAGGATAAAGAGAACCGCGCAGACCCCGGGTCGAAAGGAATAATCAATGTCAGAACGCGAAGAGACAAGAAACCTCGAAACAATACCCGTCGGCTCACTGAGGATAATCCCTCTTGAAGGGTGCAAATCACTCGGTGAAAAGGTGGATCAATACCTCGTAAAGTGGCGTACGCAAAGGGAGAGCGAGCACAAGAACAGCCTCGCATTTGCAGGATACCAGAGAGATTCCTACATTCTGCCCGCCAAGGTGCCGCGTTTCGGTTCAGGTGAAGCCAAGGGCATGATACTTGAATCTGTCAGAGGAGCAGATCTTTATCTCCTCGTTGATGTAGCAAACTACAGCCTCACATATTCCCTGTGTGGCTTCAAGAACCATATGTCTCCCGACGATCATTATCAGGATCTGAAAAGGATAATCGCAGCAGTCGGAGGCAAAGCCAGAAGGATCACCGTCATCATGCCGTTCCTTTATGAGTCCAGACAGCACAAGCGTACCGCACGTGAGTCTCTTGACTGCGCTCTGGCTCTGCAGGAGATGGTCAGGATGGGTGTCGACAACATAATCACGTTTGACGCTCATGATCCCAGAGTACAGAATGCTATACCTCTTAGTGGTTTCGAAACCGTTCAGGTTACATATCAGTTCATAAAAGGACTCCTGAACCATGTTAAGGGGCTGGAGCTTGATTCTTCTCACATGATGGTAATAAGCCCTGATGAAGGCGGCATGCGAAGAGCCATTTATATGGCCAACGTGCTCGGTCTTGATATGGGTATGTTCTATAAGAGAAGGGACTATACCAAAGTCGTAGACGGACGTAATCCCATAGTCGCTCACGAGTTCCTCGGAGCATCAGTTGAAAACAAGGATGTTATCATAGTCGATGACATGATATCATCCGGCGAGAGCGTGCTTGAAGTTGCTGCAGAGCTTAAAAAGCGCAAAGCGAGCAGGATATTTATCTGTGCTACATTCGGATTGTTTACCGGCGGACTGGAGAAATTCGACAAGGCATATCAGGAAGGCATCATAACGAATGTCCTTACCACCAACCTCATTTATCAGACTCCCGAGCTGCTGGGACGTGAATGGTATATAGACTGTGACTTGAGTAAATATATAGCGTATCTCATCGATACGCTGAACCATGATGCATCCATATCAGATCTGCTGAATCCCAACGAGAGGATCCAGGCCATCGTTACCAAATACAGAAACGGAGAACTCGAAGGTTAATCCTTTTTCCTGCCGTTACCTGTTATCTTATCGTATACAAACATCGCGGCTTTGACCGCGGTGTTGTCATATATGAGCGCACATACATAGGACAGTACGAGGCACACCACTATGATGAGCACGATAAAGAGTGTCAGGTGTCCGTACTCGTATTCCATTCTCCATCCTATAGGAAGGACAACTTTCATCAGCAGCAATATATGCACCAGCATGATGGAGAAGTTATACTTCGACAGCGTTCCGATGACCACATTCTTTTTGCCGAATACATTCTTAAATCTGTTAAAGAAGGCAAATACCCCGCATCCGACAAGCCACATATTCGAAGCCTGATTACAGGTATAGTAAAGAATATCGGGATCATGATATATCATTGCAAATGATGCAATAAACCCGATAACTCCGAGAACCATGAACGCGTTGTAATACTTTGCGGCATGTTCCGTGTTCATGTAATATCCCAAAAGGAACAGGCCCGTCCATGACGCGATCGAAGTCTCTATCCCGAATGACAGTCCAAGAAGGGGCAGATACATCACGAGCATGTTGATCATAAAGCCCGCAATGAGAAGTCCCGCAAGCTGTGATTCTGTTATATGTTTTAGCAGTATGCGCAGGAAAGGTGCCAGGATATATAATCCTATGATCGTATACACGAGCCACATATGAGGCATATAGGCGCTTCTGCCTGATAAAAGCTCCCGTCCGCAGTTCTTAAGTCCTTCAGCTATACCGTTTCCGAACATCTCCCTCGGATATCCAAGGAACATATAGAGGAAGTAATAGCACAGGGTTGGTATGACTACCCTTCCGGCTCTCCTTACATAAAAATCCCTGATCGATTCTTCGGAAGGTCGAAGGATAAGGCACCCGCTAAGCATCACGTATAGTGCATTACATCCCAGGGAAGCCGCAAGCACAAACCTGAATATTCCGTATCCGGGCTGTCCTTTTTCCACATGAGGAATAAATATGTCGCATATGGAATGCATCATTATGACCATGATGGCAGCCAGCGTTCTGACCCTGTCGAGCTCATATCTGTGTCCGGGTCTGTTATCATTACCGGTAAATACCGTCCTTAACGAAAAAGCTCCTTTATCTGCATCTTCTTTAAATGAGATCATTGCCAGGATCAGCACTCCCAGTATAAGAGCGAATCTTATCGCAAATGCAGCCATGTCGGCATTTGATAATGAATACCTTACCGAAGGTCTAGATGATGTCAGCAAAAGTGAATTTATGACACAGTCGTCAGAAATATCCACTCTCAGAATGCCTAACGTATAGGACGGAATCCGGATAAAGGCAGCATCATGTCCCTTTTTTATCGTTCTGCTCTCGGACAGCTGTTCGGTAAGTCCGTCATCTCCGGCAGCCGTCCAGTAGATCTTAACTTCAATATCCTTTTCGGCAGGTGAATCCAGTTTAAGATAAACACCCTTTCCACTCTGCCCGAAATTCTCATACAGGATATAGGCATCACCGTAATCAGCAGCATCAAATATCCCGGCTGAAGGGTCAAACGAAGCATCATTTACCGTTCCGGAAACAGTTTTAAGATCTACGGATCCCGATGTGTCCGGCATGGAATAGTCTCTGTCAAATGAGGGCAGACCTATGACAAGTGAGGTCAATAGAGACAGGATAATGATCGACAAATATTTAATTGCCTTGTTCTTAAAGAAGCTCATGAATATTAAAGTCCTTTGACAGTCTTTTTAAGACTCTTGTAGCACTCCTCAAATATACGGCCGGAAACTCCCTTTTTAAACACGTCAGGAAGTCCGACATACTGTATTGTTTCCCTGAAATACCAATAACTCTTAAACGCTGTGATCTGCATGTATTTTTCACATGCCTGTTCATAGTTTTCCAGCGACAGGGTATAAATATCGAGCGCAGCCAGTGCTGATGTTGCATATGAGATATAATACAGCGGCTGCACGAAAATATGCGGTGTATCTACCCAGGAATAATCCTCCTTAAATCCAAATATGCTAAGACCGTATTCATCGGCGAGTCTGGCATAATATTCACCCAGCTCCTTAACGGTACTGTCGGGATTTTCGTGGGCATATATCTCAAATTCCGCGACCATACAGGCGCTGAACACGGAGTTCATCAATCCGTATATTTCCTCAGCCTGCAGGTAGGCTCCGACCTCTTCACCGTACATGTCACTGTAATATCTGCAAAAGAGTGCTTCCAGTCCCTGAGAATGTATCTCGGCTGTATCGAGGTTTGCAACGCCTTCAAATTCATCCTCCTGGGTGTGGTAGGCATTGTTGTAATGTCCGAATTCATGAACATAGGTAAAAAGATCTCTGCTCGATACATAAGGTGAATCAAAGATATATGCATCGCCGTAATACGGAAGTTCCATGGTAAATCCCTTATCGGGCTTGGTCGGCGTGCTCTTAAGGTCAAACAGGTTGCAGTCAAGCAGATGTCCGAGTGAATCCTGAAGTTCCGGATCGATCTTGTCAAGATAATCATAGATCATCTCAAATGTCTGTCTGTCGTCATCCGTTATATATCCGGGATCATAATAACTGATCCTGTTATACAGGTTCTGGGTATCCGCCATATATTCGGAACACTGTTCCCTGACTTCTTTGCAGAGCTTTTTGACATCCTCAACAGTGTAGTCTCTGGCATATATCTCGCTGTACGCATACTCTGCATAATTATCGTATCCCTCTTCTTTAGCGATCTCATTTTCTAGCTGGAGTATCTCAAGGAATATCTCTCCCAGGACTTCGGCCTTGGCTTCATACAGTCCGGCATAGATTTTCTTGATCTGCTTGCGACTCATCGTGGAAGCCCGTTCATACAGCATTTCTTCGGTCCACTCTTCACCGTCGTATTCAAAATAATACTCGTCCATAGTGGCCTGTTCATATTCGCTCTGAAGGCTGTCCAGTTTAAGTGATCTGTCTTTTTCCTCATCCGTCATATCCTCATATTCTTTGAGAGAATCGACGATCTCGGGACGAAGTATTTCCTTTAGGGCATCCTCATATCCGGAGTTAGCCACATCTCTTAACGAAGCCATGAAATAATCCGAATAATCAAGGAGGTCTTCATACATCTCATCCTTGATTTCTACCAGGTCATCATCTGCCACATCTCCGTAATACTCAATTTCCGCCATAACCTTGCATGTAGACATCCGGTTCATGATATCTATGGCTTCATCATACAGTTCGGCCAGATGCCCGGCATCCTCTTCGGTTACACTGTCGCTGTCCTCAACTCCGGCCATTTCATCGAACTCATCCAGGATCTCATCAAACCTGTCAAGGTCATAGTCAAGAGAACGTCTCTGTTCATAAGGAACATCTGAGTGAACGTTGGTCTGATAGATCGAAGATGTTTTATATAGATAGATCGTATACGGAGAACTCTCATCGGAGTATTCATCGATAAGATCAAGACCGACTTCTTCGGCATTATTAAGCTCTACTCTTGAGAAAATGTATCTGCCTCCCCAGTCCTTAAAGGCATCAAGATCTATATAAAGGTCTTCATCCGTATACTCATAGTCCCTGCGGGCATTTACATTTGATGTATATGTTCCTGAATACATGTAACATCTGGCACCCCAGTTGTCATAGTAGGTCTTTGATTCCGGAACCCTGTCAAGAGCAGGCTCGATTATCTTGCGGAATTCCTTTTTGTAATAATCCGGATAATATCCGAGATATCCGTCGAGAGTATTGATACCGTTATATTCAAGAACGGCAGGGTACAGTCCGTATGCTACCGACCACTGACCGCAATAATCTATGTCTTCTTTGATCTCGTCAAAGAGTTTCGAAGAATAGAACTCCTCATACGTAAGCTCATTTGACGGTGTCCCGTGAACGATCCTGTGATACCTGTCATAGCAGGTATGATACAGATCGTTAAATCTGGTATTTGAAAGGACGATGACAAAAACGGAAACCGTGATCAAAGCGCCCGGTATCCATCTTAGTTTTTCTTTGGGAATGATATCATAAAGCCTCTTAGCTACGATAAATAAGGCCAGATACCACAGGAACGGATTGGTAAACTCCGTTCTCTGGAATTCAAAGCCCTTTAACGGAGGCAGTATGAATTCGAACAGATTTCTTAAAGGCTCCCAGTAATAGAGCCCGTAAATAACGGAATTGAACAGGATGAACAGAAGTACTCCGTTTAAAGGATCGTGAAAAATCTTTTTTGCTTCTTTTTTCCGTATGTAAATAACTGTCTGAAATACAAAGAATGCAAGGCAGACCGGCATGACGAAGAATCTGTGGACGCTTTCGGTATGCATGTCGCCAAATACAAAGCTCTCACCGATATTCCTTAATATATCTCCCCATCCGAGGCTTGGCTGGACCATAGAAACCCTGATCGTATCCTGCTTGTTTATGAGCATGGTGTAAAAAAGTCTGTACTCACACAAAACATATCCGGCTGACAATACAGGTATGGCGATCAGAATCTGCCAGGGGAACTTTTTGGTTTTGATCCACCTGTAAACGAAGAAAACGCACAGATATCCGATAAAGAAAATACCCAGATAGGAAAAATAACTGAGGGCAGGATATATAAGCAGCAGAATATACCAGATAACATTGGGCTTAAGAGTGATCCTGCGGATGAGGTAAACCAGCAGCGGTATCGATGCAAATGCGATTCCGAAGTTCGGGAAAAGATTGAGTATTCCGTATGCGAATCCGGAAAGTACAATAAGCGGTCTGTACTTTTTATAATCATCCCGGAATACATCATGACCCAGCAGCATTGCGCCTGCGATGGCTATAAGTATCTTAATAAACCAGCAGACTATGTATGCCGGATAATCGGGAAGCAAAAAGAAAACTATCGTGTAAAGATTGAATTCCGAGGGGAGAACATCCCTGTTGATGCCCGCCAGAAATGATGTTATCTCACCATGGGCAAAGAACGTTCCGGAATTCTTCATCATCTTATACTGAGGTATAAAAAGATCGAGATTATCGTGAACGGAGATCACACTGCTCTGTCCGCACAGAACAAAGACCATAGCGGAAAAGATGATAAATCCTATGATCAGTAGCCAAAACAGATTAGCCTTTATCTTTTTCAAGAACTTCCTTCTCCTTTCGGTTGACGGTCATGAATCTGTATTCAAAATCCCTGCGGTTCTGATTATTGACCTGAGACAGTGTAAGTCCCGTAAAGAACGTCTGAAGTGCAGCTACCAGCACAAAGCAGCAGACGATAAGCGTGGGGAATTTATCTACTTTGCCCGTTTCGAAAAAGTCTATGAGCACCGGAACGAAAAAGCCTGTTCCTATTGCTGCCAGTATAGTTGCTATTATGGTAAAGAAGCCCATGGGCTTGTAATCCTTGTAGAGCCTTATTATGGTGCCAATAACCTTGAATCCATCAGAATAGGTGTTTAATTTAGACTCCGATCCTTCGGGTCTGTCACGGTATTCCACGATGACATTGTCTATCTGCATATTGTTCTGAACCGCAAATATCGTCATTTCGGTCTCTATCTCAAAGCCCTTTGACAGCACCGGGAATGTCTTTACAAAGCCGTAGCTGAATGCTCTGAACCCTGTCATGATATCCTTGATATCGCAGTCAAAAAGATGGTTGATCGCAGATCTTACCATGCTGTTTCCGAAATTATGGAACGGTCTCTTGTTCTCGGTAAAGTAAGTGGATGAGAGTCTGTCTCCCACTACCATGTCCGAATTGAGCTCAAGAACCAGTTCTGCCATCTGCGGGGCAAACTCCATGGGATAAGTATCATCACCGTCTACCATGATATAGCATTCGGCATTTATCTCTCTGAACATTCTGCGGATAACGTTTCCCTTGCCCTGAAGGTACTCATGGCGGACAACAGCTCCGGCTTTTTCGGCTATCACGGCCGTATCGTCGGTCGAATTGTTGTCATAAACATATATGACCGCTTCGGGAAGCGCTTTTTTCGTATCTGCGATCACCTTTGCTATGGTCTTGGATTCGTTGTAACACGGTATCAGTACAGCTATCTTATCCATTATCTCCCTTTACCCTTTGCAAGCTCAATTATCCTGTCACACAGTTTGTCAAATGATATTCCCATAGCGGCTGCCTCCTGGGGAACCAATGACGTGGGTGTCATTCCGGGCAGTGTATTTGCCTCGAGGCAGTAGTATCTGCCCGTATTGCTGTCAAGCATGAAATCCATTCTGGCATATGCTCCGAGCCTTAGTGCTTTAAATACCTTTTCAGCGCACGCCTTCATCTGTTCGGACAGTTCATCCGGTATATCGGCAGGACATGTCTCTACGGTTGCACCTGCCTGATATTTGTTTTTATAATCATAGAATCCTACCTTGGGAGCGATCTCTATGACCGGCATGGCCTGTCCGTCGATAACTCCTACTGAGAATTCACGTCCCCTGATATATTGCTCTATAACAGCCTCGTCATCGTATTTAAAGGCTTCCGCAAGTGCCATTTCAAATTCTCCGGGAACATTGGCTATCGATACTCCGACACTCGAGCCGCCACAGCATGCCTTGACTATGCAGGGAAACCCGACAGAACATTCAAGTCTGCCATCTTCCTTCAGTTTCAGATAGTCCGCCTTTTTAAGTCTCACACCCTGCGGTGTGGGAATGTCATATGCTTTGAATATATCCTTGGTAAGGCCTTTATTCATGCTGATCGCACTGCTGATATAGTCATTACCGGTATAGGTGATACCCATCAGGTCAAAGCAGGCCTGTATCCGGCCGTTTTCTCCGTTTTCACCGTGAAGAGCCATAAAGACTACATCAGCCTCCTGGCAAAGCTTTATGACATTGGGTCCGAAAAAGTTCTTATCGCCGTCGGATCTTAATGCCTTTATCCCGGCTATATCCGGATCTATCTCCCTGATATCGGGAATATCCTTTACCCAGTCTATATCCTTCGTAAAAAGCTCCGCAAGGGGCATTCCCTCATATTCCTCCGGAAGTTCGTATCCAAGATAAACATCCGTGAGGATTACATCATGTCCGTTTCTTTTTAATGCGTTGTAAATCTGCTTGCCGGTTATCAGCGACACATCCCTCTCGGTGCTGACTCCTCCGGCAAGGACCAATATTTTTGACATCTGATCAAAGCCGCCTTTCCTGTTTATTTTTTTCACGGTCACATGTCATATGGCATGGCCGGATCCTAGCAGTTACGCAAATGCTCTACTATCTGTTCAAAATGCATTCCGTGTGATGCCTTTACGAGTATCGCATCACCCTTTTGTAAAATATCCTTAAACGAGCCGATTGCTTCTTCTATAGTATCAAAGTAGAAAACCCTGTCCTTATCATCCTTCCGGCCCTTTTTGGCTGCTTCATATGTGTTCTTTGACAGGTTTCCGATGGCTATCAGCACATCAACTCCGTGGAGGAATACATATTCACCTATTGAATAGTGATGTTTTGCTTCATCCCTTCCGAGTTCGAACATATCTCCCAGGATCGCCACTTTGCGGGAATCCGCTTTACCCAGGAGATCTATGGCTGCCTTTACCGAAACGGGATTTGCATTATAGCAGTCATCTATCACCGTATATGACGGAGTAGTCAGTATATTCGAACGTCCCGATGTAGGGCTGACGGTTGCTATGCCCCTTATCACTTCCTCCTCGGTCAGACCGAATTCGAATCCCACAGCCACTGCTGCGAGAGCATTATATACCATGTGATCTCCGGGTATGGGTATATGTATGCCCATGCAAGCCTCAGAGTCTCCTCTTCTATAGCAGATAACCGCATCGGATCCCAGCAGGCCCTTGTTGATCACATCGGATGCGTAGTAATCATTCGTTTCCTGCATGCCAAAATAAGTGATCTCTCTGTCCCACGGTTTCCTGACGTTTATGAGTCTGTCATCATCGCCGTTTAAAAATACGGCTCCGTCATGCTTAAGGTGCTTAAACATTTCCGTCTTGGCCTTTAAGACGCCGTCTCTGTCGTGAAGCTTTTCCAGGTGACAGTTACCGATATTGGTTATGACACACACGTCAGGTCTTGATACCGACGACAGTCTCTCCATCTCACCGAAATCGGATATACCCATCTCTATGACTGCTATCTCATGTTCATCCCTGATGGAAAGTATTGTCAGAGGCATTCCGACTTCATTATTGTAATTGCCTTCGGTCTTTAACACTTTGTATCTTGCAGAAAGCGTGGCTGCTATGAATTCCTTGGTACTGGTCTTGCCGACCGAGCCGGTTATTCCTATTATGGGGATTTCGATACTCTCCCTGTAAAGCGAAGCGATATCCATGAGAGCTTTGAAGCTGCTCTTAACGAGGATATAAGGGATCGGACAGTTGTCAGGTCTCTTTTCGCAGACAACTCCAAGTGCCCCCTTTTTTGCTACATCATTTATAAAGCTGTGTCCGTCAACTCTCTCTCCCACAGTGGCAATAAAGATACCACCCTCAGTGATCTTCCTGGAGTCTATGACCACGCAGGTTGCTTCCGAGTTGTTTCCGTTATTGTTGATCAGTTGACCGCCGCATGCTTTGGCGATATTTTCAAGTGTCAGACCTTTCATTTATTTCCGGCTTCCTCTTTAAGTTTGTTATAAGTTTCAAGCATAATGTCCCGGACATGGCTGCCCACATGTTTCTTGTCCTCAGCAGACAGTTCATCGACACGGATGGGTGTTCCGAAGTCGATATATACCTCTGAAGCCTTGATCCACGGAACATGATCTTCGAACAGCGATGACATATTGTACATAGTCATCGGGATTATCGCACATCCGGACTTTGTTGCGATCTTGAAACTTCCCTCATGGAAGGGCAGCATATCTTCATCCGTCTTGTTCCTGGTGCCCTCCGGATAAATGCATATTGAATAACCGTCCTTGACCAGATCTATGGCTGCCAGTATTACCTTAAGGCCCTGTTTGACATCGTTTCTGTCAAGGAAAAAGTTATGCAGGATCTTCATCCACCAAGCCATAACCGGGATCTTGCCCCACTCCTTTTTGGATATCATAGAAGTATGTCCCGGAAACATGTAGTAAGGGATGATGATATCAAAAAAACTCCTGTGATTTCCTATATACAGAACAGGTTCATCCTTGGGTATGTTCTCAAGTCCTGTAACGTGGACCTTTGCTCCGGAGAGGAATTTAAGGATCTTAAATTCGAACCTCATGGCACCTGTAGCCAGATAATCCCTGGCCTTCATGCTGAACAGTCCCACAAACAGGACTACCGGTATGTACGGAAGTGTTACGATAGCCGTAATCAGTATCTCTATTGCTGTCAGTATTGTTCTTATCATGATCGCTCCTTAATAAACTGCTAACGGTTTAGCAGGATACCCGGACTAGAATTCTTTGATAAATCCGTCCCTGCTGATCACCTTGGCGAGCATAAATATCAGTCTGGAATCAGATTCAAACTGCTTCATGATACCGAGGGATTCATGTATCTGCTTGTAGCTGTATTCTCCGGCATTATCTATGAAGGAAACCGACATTTTGTTTCTCCCCAGAAAATAATGCATGAAATTCTCGATTATATTGTCATACTCATTGTTGGTAATGATATGATCCACTATCGTCATTACCATCATGTCATGAAAGATCTGTGAGTTATCACCCAGATCATCCGTCTCAGGCACGAGCAGAGCGCAGCTCCTTAATGTCGCCGATATCTCCTCCGCTTCCTTCATGATCGCCGTTATGGCCGTGCGGCAATAGTCGCCGTTAACACTCATTTTGGTGCTGAGATATGTGCACAGTCCCATGATCGTAACATCATCCATGTCACTAAGATCCGGATCCGATGCAAAAAACTCATTGATATAATCCAGGCACTCCTTCGATCCCGAAGCCCTGTATATCTCACATGACGATGACAGTTTATACGGTGAGTAAATTCCCTGTTCCGTATCATTTAAGATGGAATACTTAAAAGCTCTGTCTGCCGCCTGCAGGCACAGTGTCGCAAAATCCCTGTCATAATTCTGAAACAGATATCCGAACTTGGCTGTAGCAAAGGCAAACGCTCTGGATGATTCAATATCCGCAGGTTCTACATATATGATAAATGATGAGTTATTCTCGTTGGGCGTGACAGTTATCCCCGAATATACGGCTCCGGTATTCTCATCCTGCATTTTAAGAAACCACTCGGCTTCAAACCTGGCTTCGTCAAGTATATCCGGTATCCCGTTACCGCTCTCAGGTATTCCTGTATCATCCTCAAATGCAGCAGGAAACAGTTCATATGCCATGAGTACGGTTCCCATGGTACCTGCCGCGGTGATGATATCCTTGGATCCCGTACCATCCTGGTGCCATCCTCCTGACACGTCCCTTTGAACGGTCATATCCTGCCGTAGGACAGCTTTTTGAGTATGGCATGCATTATGGGCATTTTCCCCTGCCAGATCCTCGGTGAGCGTTATACCGCAACGGTTATAATAGTATGTCCTGCAGGATTCAAGAAAGATATCTCCGTACAGATCATTCTTTATCCTGAAGGAATACGATCTGCCAAGATGGTCTGCTTCTATATAATACTCACCCGGGGTGACATATTTGGTAAAATCGGCCATCCCGATATTAGAACCGTATTCGCTGTAATACCCTTTATCCGTTACCTTGGCGCTGTATACCTGTCGTCCCGTATTGGCATCTATCAGCAAAAACTCTTCCGGCAGCATGCTGCCGAACATAAATGCCAGTTTTTTGGAATCCGGAGCATAGCCCAGCTGATCCACCAGAATATGCGGATAGCTCGTAGGTACTTCATACGAGATCACAGCCTCATCCTCCATCGAATAAAAAGACGCATTCTGGGTCTGGGACGCTGTGTCCTGACCGTTAAATGCACATCCCTGAAGCAATACTGCAACCAATGCAATTAAGGCTGTTTTCCTGACACACATACAGAGTTATTATACCTCTTTTTGCACTATATGTATACTTTGCATCTGACCCAGGACATTCATCACTGATCGAGCGGAACCTGTCCGTGCGGGCAAGCGCACAGCTGCCAGTAAGCATCTTCAATTTGTATTTTCCGGGAGTTATCTGTTAATATTCTCCGCCGGTATGCCGATATATTGTATGAGTCCGTTAGGCCGACGGACTGTTGATAATTGTATAAGCCAGGGACGGTACATTTCAGGTAAGGATACTTTTAATGTATCGTCTTTTTTGTTACCCGGAAAACGGAATTTCAGGTGCTGACAAAACGGCGGAAGGAGGAAAACCAACAAATGCGAATTGATTCCGGTACTATAGGAATGGATTCCGCCAGAACTTATGATTCAACTGAATTCATGGTTACCAGGTTTTCTGTCGGCAGATCAAAGGATGCTCTGGGGGACAGTTTCTTTTCCGACCTGATGAACGCAGGAAAGGATGGTGAAAATGCACCCGGGGAAAACAGCGACGTTTCCATCGATGAACTAAGGGAGCGCATCAGCTCTTCCCCTGTCAGAAGCATCAAACAGAGCAGCTACGATCTGAACGATACGATAAACCGTCTCAGGGAAGAATGTATCAATCTGATCCTAAGGCTTCTGTTCCCGGATATAGTGGAGCACTATTCAAAAAGCGAAAGTCTGGGATTCTTAAACAGCGAAGGTTTTGACAGCGGGAGCGATCCGGGCAGGATTTCCGCTCAGGGATTTTCATACGAGAGAATGTACTACTATGAAGAGAATGAATGTACCACTTTCAACGCCCGCGGAACCGTTAACTGTGCTGATGGCAGGCAGATAGACATAAACATCGATCTAAATATGTCGAGAAGCTTTGCCGAATTCTATGCCGAAGAGATCCATTTCGTCGAGAGTGCGTTTACGGATCCTCTAGTCATTAACTTTGACGGACCTTCGTCTGCAGTGTCCGATCAGACCTTCTACTTCGATATAGACTGTGACGGAGTAGAGGATGAGATCAGCCGTCTCATAGAGGGCAGCGGATTTCTCGCACTCGATCTTGACGAGGACGGCATCATCAATGACGGAAGTGAACTTTTCGGTGCCTGTTCGTCGGACGGATTCAGGGATCTGGCCGCATATGACAGCGATAATGACGGATGGATAGATGAAGACGATGAAGTATTCGAGAAATTGCGAATCTGGGCAATGGATGAAAGAGATCAGATGCAGCTGTATTCGCTGTCTGACAAAGGGATCGGAGCCATCAGCGTAAGCAGTGCCCCGACAGGATTTTACCTTAATTCGGCAAATGACAACTCGACTAATGCCAGAGTCCGCTCGACGGGAGTTTTCCTGTATGAGGACGGCAACGTCGGAACCGTGCAGCAGCTGGATTTTGCAAAACGTCAGAGAGCTATGCTGGCATATGCCTGACCATGGCACTTTGAAAACGCTATAACAGGTCATGTTGAAAAGCACTTCTCACCCGTAAATGCGGGCCGGGAAGTGCTTTTTCGTGGAATTATGCTGAAATTCCGGGTTTTGTTAACAATTTGTTCATATTATATTTTCCGTTTATTAATTTACATAATATGATTTATTAAAATTTCCCGTTTATATTGTTAGTATAAGATAAATAAATGACATTCACAGAGTTGTTGTTAATAAACTTTTTCATAATAAATGCCGGATAACCCAGTTATCCGGCATCCTCCCTTTTTAGGGGGTTTTTTAATGTTCAGCTGTTTCAGATCTTATCCGGTTCCGGATAATCCACTCCGAATGTCTCAACCGTGACCGTCTTCATTCTCTGATCCTCAGCGGGTCTGTCCGACCAGTCGGTCCTGCATTCAGCGATCTTATTGACATTATCCATTCCTTCGATGATCTTGCCAAATGCTGCATATGATCCGTCCAGATGCGGAGAGGTCTTATGCATGATAAAGAACTGGGATCCGGCTGAATCCGGCATCATGGAGCGGGCCATTGAAAGAACACCCTCAGTATGCTTTAAGTTGTTCTCAAATCCGTTCTGGGCAAATTCTCCCTTAATGGAATAACCGGGGCCACCCATTCCGGTTCCTTCTGGATCTCCTCCCTGTATCATAAAGCCCTTTATGACACGGTGAAAGATCAGTCCGTCGTAAAAGCCTTTTTTAACCAGGCTGATAAAATTGTTTACGGACACGGGTGCAATATCGGGATACAGCTCCGCCTTAAATACATCTCCGTTGTCCATTGTAAAAGTAACTATGGGGTTTTGAGCCATGTTCGTGTTCCTTTCTTTTTCGTATTATTCAGATTATAATAAATCCTGATGATAAAAACAATCAGATTTGAAAATGATGACCTTTATATAACCGATGATCCAATGCTCCTGGATTCCCTGCTTAAAATGGGAAAGGAAGCCATCCCGTGTCTGGACGGGAGGGCAGACCCCGGAGATTTTGCCTTTACCAGGTATGCCGTCAGCGATCTGCCATCTCTTTTTGAAAATTCTGACCCCAAAGACACTCTGATCTGCGGGCGTGACTTTATTCCCGATCATCTGCTTAAGATCCATCAGCGTCTGAAGGGATTGCCCTGGGATATCCTTGAGACCGGACGCCTAAAGGTGCGGGAAACCACAGTATCTGATGTCGACCGTTTCTACGAGATCTATAACGATCCGTCAACCACCATGTATATAGAGCCTCTGTTTGAAGACAGGGAAGAAGAGATAGAATATACAAAGAATTATATTGAAACCATATACGGATTTTACGGGTATGGAATATGGACCGTCATAGAAAAGGATACCGGCCGGATCATAGGCAGAGCCGGCGTTACCGATCGTGAAGGCTTCGACATTCCGGAAATAGGTTTTGTCATAGCTCCCGAGAGCCGAAAAAAAGGATATGCATTTGAGGTCTGCAGTTCAATACTTGATCACTCAAAAACAGAGCTCGGATTCACTAAAATCCAAGCTCTGGTCAAACCGCAAAATACAGTTTCCATCAATCTGCTTAAAAAGCTGGGCTTTGAGATCACCCGTAAACTTCATCAAGATTATCTAATAGCTCTCCGTACGCTCTCATGAACGGATAATGATTCTCCTTAAGATAATCAACATCCTCTGATCTGGCAGCAAATTCAAGCCCTTTGGCCATCTCGGATACTTTTGTCGCACCTATTGTCAGAGATGAACTCTTGACTCCGTGAACGAGCACGGCATACTCAGCCAGATCTGCATCATCGTATTTTTCCTGAATCTCTTCGTATTTATTTGATTCCCGGTATTCCTTTATTATGCTCTCATAGAATTCCTCATTATTGAGGCAGTATGTCATTCCCGTTGCCACATCAAGGAAACTGAATCTCCTGGCAAAATCGCTTAATATCTTCCTGTTATAGCTATCATCCGACCTGGTCTCCTCGTAAACATCAATGTTTGAGGTATCCTCCTTTACAGGTTCCGGTACAGGGCGTAAAGCATGGTCTTTATCGGGATCATACATGATATCAACTATATCTGTGGGAAGATATTTAATCATCAGTTCGTTAAGCTCCTGCTCTCTGACAGGCTTGCTGATATAATCGGTAAATCCTATAGCCAGATACTCTTCCCTGGCACCCATTATCGCATTCGCCGTTAGCATGATGACAGGCGTGTTCAGGTCAAACACATTGCCCATCTGTTTCATCCTCTTTAATGTCTCAACACCGTCCATCTCAGGCATCATATGATCGAGCAGTATCAGGTCATATTTCGTTGATGAGATCCTGTCCAGACATTCTTTGCCTGAAAATGCAGCATCTATTGTAAGCCCGGTCTGTCCAAGCAGACCTCTTATGACCTTGATATTAAGTTCCACATCATCCACAACGAGGATACGTCCTTTAGGACAGGTAAAGCGTCTGACATTATCCATTTCCTCGTCTTCGGTACTGATGTGAACATAGTTTGCGAAGTCTCCGAGGATATCCTTGCCCACTATCTTTTGCGGGATCCGGACAGTAAACTCGGAACCTACTTCATATTCACTCTCAACGTCTATGCTTCCACCCATCATATCAAGGAACTGCTTGGTTATCCTAAGACCCAGTCCAACTCCCTCAATGTTGCGGTTTCTCTTAACATCAACTCTCTGGAATGCCTCGAAGAGCTTCTCGAGGTTTTCTTTGGCTATTCCTATTCCGGTATCCTTTACCGAAATGACCAGGATCATATTCTCATCGTCGACCTTTTCCCAGTCGGCTGTAAGCACCACCGCACCGTCCTCGGTATATTTGATCGCATTGGACAGCAGATTAACTATGATCTGTCTGATACGTACTTCATCGCCGTAGAGTCTGCTCGGGATAGTCTTGTTATTTTCAAAGAACAGATCAAGTCCCTTTTCGTATGCCTTCATGAACTGAAGGTTATAGCACGCAGACAATACATTTGACAGATCGTATTCAACCGGAACCAGTTCCATCTTGCCCGATTCTATCTTGCTAAGGTCCAGGATATCGTTAATTATTGACAGCAGACCGTTACCTGCATTATCTATGTTACGTGCATATTCCGTGATCCTGGGATCACTGGTCTCCTTGAGGATAACGGAATTCATTCCAAGGATACCGTTTATGGGTGTTCTGATCTCATGAGACATATTGGCCAGGAAATCACTCTTTGCCCTGTTGGCTTCATCTGCTTCAAGCTTAGCCTCCAACGCCTTGTCGGATGCGGCCTGAAGTTCTTCCTTACTCTTTTCAAGGTCATCCATTGCTGCAACGAGCTTGTTGTAATCCGGAGTCTCTATCGCAAACATGATGACAAGCATTGTGATCGAAGAAGCGAACAATACTATCAGTGTATCCGGGATACAGAGCGTCTGTATCATGGCTGCCGAGAATTCCATCACTGTAAAGAATACGAAAGAATAATATTGTCTCTTGCTGACATAACCCTTCTCAAGATGAAGGATCGTAAATCCAAGAAGGATATAGAACGCCAGACTGAGGTTAACTATCATGTAGATAGGACCATGAGAGTATTCATGTGCATCATTGAAATAGAATACGATCCCCGTGAACCAGTTGATAACAAGAATGACAAGATAAACGCCAAGCACGATCTTGGTGATCAGCTTGACTACGGGATTGACTCTTTCTCTTACGAAAGAAACTATATAATCAAAATAGGAATATTCAAGAATAAAAACAACTCCGAAATATAATGTGCTGAGAAGAAGATTGACCGAATTCGGAGTTACGTCATTATATGATATCGCGATCGCAGAGGCAACATCAAATATCTGCGAAAGTATCAGAAGAATGACGACCCTGCAGTATCTCTTGATAGTATACGATTTCATCGGGTACATTATCGTCATATATATCAGGAGGATCGATAAGAGGATCGCTCCTGCTATGTCGTAATGCACATTGTAAACAAGATTCATCACTGTGCCCCGCTAAAACTGTTAGAAATTATTTTATCAAAAATATTTTATCGCGTAAACAAGCAATCTGCGGTATTTCCTCACTTCCGGAATACAAAAAAAGGATGTGTCCGAAGACACATCCCTTAATGATCTTTAAACTATAGAGCGATTTAAGCCTTGCCGTCTGATCCGAGAACGTGGATGATCTTGTGAGCAACCATGTCCTTAACAGCCTGACGAGCGGGCTTTAAGTACTGACGAGGATCGAAGTGATCGGGATGCTCTGCAAAGTACTTACGGATGTTACCTGTCATTGCAAGACGGATATCAGAGTCGATATTGATCTTACATACGGCAAGCTTGGCTGCCTTACGAAGCTGCTCCTCCGGAATACCTACTGCATCGGGCATGTTTCCGCCGTACTGGTTGACCATCTTAACGAATTCCTGAGGAACTGATGAAGAACCGTGAAGAACGATCGGGAAACCGGGAAGTCTCTTGATGCACTCTTCAAGAACGTCGAAACGGAGCGGAGGCGGAACAAGGATTCCGTCTGCATTTCTTGTACACTGATCTGCAGTGAACTTGTATGCGCCGTGTGATGTTCCTATAGCGATAGCCAGTGAATCGCATCCTGTCTTGTCAACAAATTCCTCAACTTCTTCGGGACGTGTGTAGCTCTCGTGACCTGATTCTACAACTACTTCATCTTCGATACCTGCCAGAGTTCCGAGCTCGGCTTCAACAACTACTCCGTTGGCATGTGCGTATTCAACTACCTGCTTTGTAAGAGCGATGTTGTCCTCAAATGACTTTGAAGAAGCATCTATCATAACTGATGTAAATCCACCGTCGATACATGACTTACAAAGTTCAAAAGTATCACCGTGATCAAGGTGTAAAGCGATGGGAATCTCAGGATTCTCCTCTACTGCAGCTTCAACCAGCTTAACGAGATATGTGTGGTTGGCGTAAGCTCTTGCACCCTTTGAAACCTGAAGGATAACGGGGCTCTTTAATTCACCTGCTGCCTCTGTTATTCCCTGAACTATTTCCATGTTGTTAACGTTGAAAGCTCCTACAGCGTATCCGCCGTCATATGCCTTCTTAAACATTTCGGTAGTAGTAACTAATGACATATATTTCCCTCCATATTGATTATTTATTTTGACGGCCAGTGCCGACAGAACCAATTATATCCCAAAAGACTCCTGTTTTGCAAGAATCCGGGATTATTTAACCCCGGATAAAAATGCTTCTATTCCCTGCACTGCCTCGGCTTCATCAGGTCCCTCGGCAAGTACCGTTATCAATCCGCCCTTTTTAAGGTCCAGACTCATCATGCCCATAATAGATTTGGCATTGACCTTTTTACCCGGAACCTCCATATAGACAGAACTGTCATATTTGCTCGCGATCTGAACGAGCATAGCTACCGGATGAGCTTCCGTCTCATCTGATATCATGATCTTGACTTCTTTTTCCATAATTTCTCCTCTCGTTGCCTTAATCTTTATAACCTGTCAGCAATTTCACCAAGCTTTCTAAGCCTGTGATTTACGCCGGATTTTCCTACCGGCGGATTAAGGTAACCACCCAGCTCGGCCAATGATGCCGATTCGTGCTCGAGCCTCACATAAGCCATCTGCTTAAGAGGTTCTTCCAGTTTTTGTAAACCCAATACCCTGTCTATCTTGCGTATATCTTCTATCTGTTTAGCTGAAGCTTTAACTGACTTGGCTATGTTTGCTGCCTCACAGTTTACCTCACGGTTGACGCGGTTTCTGACATCCTTTTCAACCCTTAGGGATTCAAAATGCATAAGCGCTCTGTGAGCGCCCATGATGTTAAGAACATCCACGATCCCTTCAGCTTCTTTAATGTATACCACAAACGTATTTTTGCGGTGTGACACTCCCGCTTCTATATCAAAGTTTCTGATCAGATCCCTTATCCTGCCGGCATCCGCTTCACTGTTTAATACGAATTCGAGATTGTAGCTTTTTTCCGGGTCGTTGACGGATCCCGTACATAAAAATACCCCTCTTAAATAGGCTCTTATGCAGCAGGACCTTTTAAAATCAGCGTCCACATATTTTTCTAACATATTGGTTTTCTTTTGTAAAGAAAATAATTTTCTGTAAGAACCGGACTTTTCATCCGCGCGCGCTGATATAAAATAATTTATCGCAGCCAGCTCAGACATCAGACAATGTCTGGCGTTGGGATAAACATTTTCCAGTTCTTCTTTGACATCAGATGAAAAAGACATTAGTTCTGTCCATGGATACCAAGGTCAATATCCCTGTGAGCAACCTTAAGGCCATACCCCTTGTTGGATCTGAGTTTCTCATAAAGAGCGTTGGCCAGAGTGACACTCCTATGCTTGCCTCCCGTACATCCTATGGCGATGACGAGCTGATATTTGCCTTCCTTGACATATTTGGGCATCAGAAACTCAACCATATCCACCAGTTTATCAAGGAACTCTCCGGCCTCGGGAAAGCTCATGACGTAATCCCTTACACAGTCATCATTGCCCGAGTGATGCTTCAGCTCATCTATGTAATACGGGTTAGGCAGAAACCTCACATCAAATACCAGATCGGCATCCTGAGGTATCCCGTGTTTGAATCCGAATGAAAGTATGGTGACCATGAGGCTCTTGTAGCCCTCGTCCCGGACAAAGATCCTGTCTAATTCTTCCTTCAGATCGCGCGTAAGGAGTTTGGACGAATCCATTATGTAATCAGCCTGTTCCTTTATGGGTGTCAGGATGGTGCGTTCCTTGTGAATTCCCTCCTCGAGTCTGCCTTCGGGAGAAAGAGGATGCATCCTCCTCGTCTCCTTATATCTCTTAAGCAGTGTTTCATCCGAGGCCTCCATATAGAGTATCTCTATGGGATAACCCGCTTCCTTCAGCTTGGTAAAGATAGATGGAACTCTCTCAAATCCAACATTGGCCCTGACGTCGACACCCAGGGCGACCTTGGTGATCTCTCCTCCGGGAGCCGCCAGCAGTTCCACGAATTTCTCTATAAGGTCGACCGGAAGATTATCGACACAGTAAAATCCGATATCCTCCAGCATACGAAGCGCTGTCTTTTTGCCGCCTCCGGACATGCCGGTCACAACCACAAATCTCATATCTTCTCCTCAAGCAGACTAAAATGTTCCCAGGAAAACGATCTCCGGTTCCAGTGTAACGTCAAACCTCTCTTTGACTCTTTCCTCAACTTCCTGTATCACTTCATACACATCAGCTGCGGTCGCATTTCCTTTATTAACTATAAACCCGCAGTGTTTTTCGGAAACCGCAGCACCGCCTATGGTATATCCCCTCATTCCGGCATCCATTATGAGTTTCCCGGCAAAATATCCTTCTGGCCTTTTAAAGGTGCTGCCTGCACTGGGGTATTCCAGGGGCTGTTTTTCCTTGCGCCGTGCGGACAGTTCCTTCATCTTATCTTCGATAGCTGTATGATCACCGGGTGTCAGTTCCATCGTCACACTAAGTACAGTAAAGGGGCGCATCTTAATGATGCTGGTTCTATAGCCGAACTGCATGTCACGGTTGCTGATCGTCATCAGCTGGCCGTCAACAGACATCACCTCAACTTCGGTAACGACATCCCTGATCTCACCGCCGTATGCTCCGGCATTCATGACAACGCCTCCGCCAATGCTTCCGGGGATTCCGGATGCAAATTCAAGACCGCTTAGATCATTCTCCAAAGCCGCCCTTGCTATGGAGCTTAGCAGTGCTCCGGCCCCGGCGATGATCCTGTTACCTTCTACCCTGATATCACTCATTCCCGATCCTATCTCGAGAATGACACCGTTATATCCTTTATCTCCGACGAGGATATTACTGCCGTTTCCTATAACATAGTATGGTTCTCCTATGTCATTAAGATACGGAATAAGCTTAAGAAGCTGATCGGGTGAACTGATCCTTACGAGCATTGAAGCTTCACCGCCCACGCGAAATGTGGTGTGCGCGCTCATCGGCTCATTCGTCAGAATATCATCAGTCGGAACCAGACTGGAAATGTATTCATATAATCCGGAATTAGACGTTTGCATCTTCACCGGTCCTTTATGAGAGCACCAGCCTGGCTGCACCGTAAATACCGGCATCGTTGCCGAGAGTTGCCAGTGCGAACCTCGTTTGGCTGCTGCCGTGGAATACTCTCCTGTCAAAATACGGCTTCACGTAATCTATCACGACCTGACCGGCCTTCGATACTCCGCCGCCAAGCAAAATGACCTCAGGATTAACTACACAGGCTATGTTCGCAAGTGCCTCTCCCAGATAGTGTCCGTATATATCTGCGATCCTGTCTGCTACTTTATCTCCTGCCTTAACAGCATCAAATATGGTCTTGGCATTGACATCACCTTCCCTCAGAGCCGAAGGATCATCGCACGATGAAAGGACCTTTTTGCCCATACGTGTAATACCGGTTGCTGAAGAATACTGCTCCAGACATCCCTTTTTGCCACATCCGCAACACTCTTCCTCGTCATCATTAACGTGAATGTGTCCGATCTCCCCACCTGCGCCGAGATAACCGCTCAGTATCCTGCCGTTAACGATGATACCGCCGCCTACACCTGTTCCGAGAGTTACCATGACTATATCCTTGCAGCCTGCAGCACCGCCCTTCCACATTTCTCCGAGGGCAGCGACATTGGCATCATTACCTGCCATGACTTTAAGCCCCGTTATCTTCTCGAGCGTATCCTTTATGGAGAATTCTCCCCACCCGAGATTAGCTGCCTTGTGGATCACACCTGATTCATCAACGGGTCCGGGAGCTCCGATACCGATACCTTCAACATCTTCCTTTGAAATGTTCTTTTTGTTCATCAGGTCCAATATGCTCTTTGCTATATCAGGAAGTATATTCTCGCCGGCATTTTCAGTTCTCGTAGGGATCTCCCACTTGTCATTGAGATTGCCTTCAGTATCAAAAAGTCCCAGTTTGACTGTAGTTCCGCCTATATCAACTCCAAATACGAAACGACTCATCCTTAATCATCCTCCTCATCATGCTTGCCGTTGACCAGAGATTCCTGAACACGGCGGTATAACTCCTGTGCGGCATTGTATCCCATCTTTTTCTGTCTGTGGTTTATGGCTGCAGACTCACAGATGACAGCCAGATTACGTCCCGGTCTGATCGGAATGTTGTGACATACGACCTTGTTTCCGAGATACTCTATATACTCCTCCTCAAGCCCGAGTCTGTCATATTCCTTTTCCTTGTTCCAGTCCTCAAGATGAATGACCAGGTCTATATTCTGTGTATCCTTTACGGATGAAACACCGTACAGTGTCTTGACGTCTATAATGCCGATACCCCTTAACTCTATAAAATGACGTGTTACATCGGGAGCGGATCCGACCAGCGTTTCATCGGATACCTTGCGTATCTCAACAGCATCATCCGTTACCAGTCTGTGTCCTCTCTTAACGAGTTCCAATGCTGCTTCGGATTTACCTATTCCGGATTCACCCGTGATGAGAACGCCTTCGCCGAATACATCGACCAGAACGCCGTGGATCGAAATACAAGGTGCCAGTTGAACGTTCAGCCATCTAATTATCTCCGCTGAAAAAGCAGAGGTCGCTTTCTTGGTTCCCAGTATCGGAACATTGTTTTCTATCGCATATTTAAGGAATAATTCATTGGGAGCGAGTTCTCTGCAAAAAACGATAGCGGGGATATCACATCCAAGAAGTTTTTGATAGATCTCCTTTTGTCTGGCCTCAGGAAGGCCCTCCATATACGAGTACTCGACAAATCCGATGACCTGCAGACGTGTTGCTTCAAAGTGTTCAAAGTATCCCGCCATCTGCAACGCAGGTCTGTTTATATCAGGAACCCTGACTCTGACCTTGGTAATATCAAGTTCCGGAGTGAAATTGGTCAGTTTCATTCTCTCTATTATCTTTTCAAGTTTAACGCTCGCCATGGAAATACCTCCTTTTTCTCATGTTATCATAACATTATTTTCATTCCTTGTGGAAAAAATCATATATGCTCCGGGCTGTCGTTGCCGGTATGTGTACAGTTTCCATCAGTTCCTCGACAGATGCATTTTTGACTTCATCTATGGATGTATATGCCTTCATCAGTGCCCTTCGTCTTTGCGGACCTACACCCGGGATCTCATCCAGTACCGAGTGAGTCTGTGATCTGGTCCGCAGGCTCCTGTGATATTCAATGGCAAATCTGTGAGCCTCATCCTGAATCCTGGTAATAAGCTTAAATCCTTCACTCCTTTTATCTATCGGAAGCTCTACATTATTAAAATATAATCCTCTGGTATTATGGTCATCATCCTTGACCATTCCGCACACAGGGATATCTATCCCAAGCTCTGAGAGGACCTCGAGTGCTATATTAACCTGTCCTTTTCCTCCGTCCATCAGCAGCAGGTCGGGGAACAGACAGAATGATCCGTATTCATCGTCACTTTCCATGTTTTCCAGACGTGCCCTGTCTTCCATTCCATGAAGAAAGCGCCTCGTCAGGACTTCCTTCATGCATGCATAATCATCGGGCCCCGCTACTGTTTTGATCCTGAATTTGCGGTAATCCGTCTTTTTGGGCTTGCCCTTTTCAAATACGACCATGGAGCCTACATTCATAAAGCCGCTGATATTTGAAATATCATATGCCTCCATCCTGTTGATCGAGGGAATGCCCAGCAGATCCGATATCTCACGGACGGCTCCTGTAGTTTTGGCTTCCTTGCGCTTGATCTCCTCCATATTGCGGTCAAGTATCAGCGCGGCATTTTTGGCAGCCAGTTCGACGAGTTTTTCTTTTTTCCCGATCTTCGGAACCGTTATCGTGACCTTGGATCCCCGTTTCTGGGCAAGGAATCCCGAGATCACATCGATATCCTCTATCTCTTCTTCGATCATCAGCTCTCGGGGTATATATGGCGTTCCTGCATAGAACTGCTTGATAAAATCCTCAATGATATCTTTTCTTTGAACACCTTCGACATTCTTCATATGAAAATGTTCCCTGCCGATCAGTTTACCGGATCTCACAAAAAAGACCTGTATCACGGCATCACTGTCATTTCCAGCCAAAGCGATAATGTCCTTGTCATCTTCATCATAGGCCGTGATCTTTTGTTTCTCCGATATAAAGAGCACACTGTTATAAAGATCCCTGACCTTGGAAGCTTCCTCGTATTCCATATTTTCTGACAACTGCGTCATTTTCTCTTTGAGTTTGACCAGCGTGTCTCCATATTCTCCGTTAAGGAATCTGATAGCACCATCTACTCTGGTGGCATATTCCTCCCTGGTTACATTACCCGTACACGGGACACAGCACCTTCCGATATGGCTGTTAAGGCACGGTCTTCCGACACCGATATCTTTGGGAAGGGATCTGTTGCAGGTCCTTAGCATAAATATCTTGTTCACCAGCTCGATAGTATTATTAACAGCATATGCGGATGAATAGGGCCCGAAATACCTGGACCTGTCCTTCTTCATCTGTCTGACCGAAGTAACCCTGGGATAGTCCTCTCCCAGTGAAACCTTTATATAGGGATAGGTCTTGTCATCCTTGAGCATTGTATTGTATTTTGGGGTATATTCCTTGATAAGATTGTTCTCAAGGACCAGAGCCTCGAGTTCGGAATCGGTTACGATATACTCAAAATAATCGATGAGGGCGACCATTTTGTCAATCCAGGGACCGCGACCGGTGATCTTACGAAAATAAGACCTGACACGGTTGTGCAGGTCTTTGGCTTTTCCGACGTAGATCACGGTATCGTCCGCATCATGCATGATGTAGACCCCCGGATCGTGGGGGAGCTTTTTTAATTCCTCCTGGATATTGAACATAGTGTAGAAAGCCGTTGAATTACTGTTCTGTATTATATTTATACAATAGGAAGATTGGAGAACCTTCCCCTGGGTGTGCCGTCCTTTTCCCTGTCAGGGCCGGGGGTTGGAGGCATCCATCTGGGCTCTTCCCCTTTTCCTGATCCTTCGCTGGTATCCGCGGTTTCACTGTTTTCGGTTGCCGCTTCCTCTATGGCCGGTGTATCTTCCTTAGATAATTCATTACCGGTTTTGTTTTCGTCTTCAGCAGGCTCTTCAGGTTCGGGTATACCCTTCTGCTCGCGGAAGATTTTCATGAATTCCTTGCCGGTGATCGTCTCTTTTTCAAGAAGGTGCGCAGCCAGTACATCCATGACATCCTTGTTTTCGGATATCATCTTTTTGGCCTCTTCATAGCACTCTTTAAGCAGTTTCATGACCTCGGTATCGATATCGGCTACCGTACGGTCAGAGCATGTATATCTGTTATTTCCTTCAAGGTACTGACTCTCCACTGTTGCCAGCCCCATCAGACCGAATTTTTCTGACATACCGAATCTGGTGATCATGTTCTGAGCGATGGCAGTAGCCTTTTCTATATCATTTGATGCTCCGGTTGTGACATCACCGAAGAATATCTCCTCCGCCGCGCGTCCGCCCAGCAGTCCTACGATATTATCATGCAGTTCCTGCTTGGATTCGAGGTATTTTTCCTCCTCGGGAACGTTCATGACATATCCAAGGGCACCCATTGTCCTCGGAACTATGGTTATCTTCTGAATGGGTTCCGAGTTTTTCTGCAGAGCACCGATAAGGGCATGTCCGACCTCGTGGTATGATACGATCTTGCGCTCCTTCTGGGACATGATGCGGTCCTTCTTTTCCTTGCCGACCAGAACCTGTTCGACAGCTGCGAACAGATCCTTCTGGCAGACGGTCTTTCTGCCGTTCTGGACTGCCATTATGGCTGCTTCATTTATCATGTTAGCAAGATCTGCTCCGACGGCTCCGGATGTGGCCAGTGCGATCTCGTTAAGATCCACTGTCTCATCCATATGAACATCCTTGGCATGAACCTTTAATATCTCTACTCTGCCTTTAAGATCAGGCTTGTCAACGATGATCCTGCGGTCAAAACGTCCGGGACGAAGAAGCGCCTTGTCAAGGATCTCAGGTCTGTTCGTCGCACCGAGCACCAGGATACCTTTGGACGTATCAAATCCATCCATCTCGGACAACAGCTGATTTAGCGTCTGCTCACGTTCTTCATTGCCTCCTCCGTACTTGGAATCACGGCTTCGTCCTATCGCGTCTATCTCATCTATAAATATGATACAGGGAGCATTTCTCGTTGCTTCCTTGAAAAGATCTCTGACACGTGATGCTCCGACGCCTACATACAGTTCAATAAAGTCTGAACCGGACAAAGAAAAGAAAGGAACATGAGCTTCACCGGCCACCGCCTTGGCCAGCAACGTCTTACCTGTTCCCGGAGGTCCCACCAGCAGTGCTCCTTTGGGAAGCTTGGCTCCGATACCGGAATACTTTTCGGGATTATGAAGAAAATCCACAACCTCCTGCAAAGACTCCTTGGCTTCATCCTCTCCGGCCACATCCTTAAAGGTCACTCCGGTTTCCTTCTGTACATAGACCTTGGCTGTTGATTTGCCGACGTTAAAAGGTCCTCCTCCCTTGCTCATCTTTTTAAAGAGGAAGCTAAGCAGAACCCACATCAGCAGTATGGGGAATACATATGACAGGAAGATATTGAGTATGATGGCACTGGTATTTGTGACCTTGCCCTGTACCTCAACACCTGCATCAAGCAGTCTCTTTGTCAGGGTGTCATCCTCTTCGACCTTACCTGTAAAATATGATACCTTCTGGGTCATAAGTGCAGGATAAAACAGCGCAAAGTTTTCATTGGCGATATTCGATCCCGTATCTTTTAATGTGATATACACACGGTCCGAATCTATTTCGGCAGACTCGACCTTGCCCTGTGAAAGCATATCGATAAATTCCGTATAAGTGATCTCTTCGGTGGATTTACCGGTAAACAGATTCATCAGTGCAGAGACGATAAAAAGCGATAACAGTGCCACTATTATCAGCATGATTATGTTCTGGCGTCTGGGATCGCGCCCTCCGTTGCCTTGTCCGTTCGACCCGCCCTGATCATGCTGGTTTCCGCCCTGATCCATGCGGTCGTTATTATCGTATTCGTTAATATTGTTATCCATCTGTTTCTCCGAATTTATTATGGGTTTTCTTATAATATAAATACGGGCAGTCACAAAAACAATTAACTGTTTGTAAAATATTTAATAAAATTGACTGAAAACCATAAAGGGACCCTGACAAAGGTCCCTTTGTTATCGTCATTTGTTCTTCGGTTCACTCGTGAGATCAATGCCCAGTCGTTTGAACGTTTTGATATCTACATTAGAGAGCATCACCGAAGTATGCACCTGACATCCTTTGAGGCTTGGTATCTTTTCAAGTGCAGCCAGGGCATTTTTATCGGTACTGGCTGATATCGAGAGTGCTATTAGTACCTCATCCGTATGAAGCCTCGGGTTCTTGCCTCCCAGATACTCTGTCTTGAGTCTTTGTATCGGCTCGATCGCTTCCGGAGAAATGACATGAATGTCATGATCTATTCCTGCCAGATGCTTAAGCGCGTTAAGAAGCAGTGCAGCAGATGCTCCAAGCAGATCAGTTGTCTTGGAGGTAATGATGGTACCGTCCTCCAGTTCTATGGCTGCTGCCGGGCATCCGAGTCTCTCAGCACGTTCATTTGCGGCAATGGTCACCTTGCGGTCATCCGTCGTTATCTTAGCCTGCTTCATCAGCAGTTCGATCTTATAGGCTTCGTTCTCGGTAGCCTTATCGTCCTTTATCCTGACGAGGGTATTGTAATAGCGCCTTATTATCTCCATATTCGAGGCGTTAACGCAGACCTCATCATCGGTTATGCAGTTACCCACCATGTTAACTCCCATATCGGTGGGAGACTTATACGGGCTCTCACCGTAGATGGCTTCGAACATGGCATTAAGGACCGGGAATATCTCTATATCTCTGTTGTAATTAACCGCAGTCTCGCCGTACGCCTCCAGATGGAACGGATCGATCATGTTAACATCATCAAGATCAGCCGTAGCAGCCTCATAAGCGAGATTGATAGGATGCTTTAACGGTATGTTCCAGATAGGAAATGTCTCAAATTTGGCGTATCCTGCTTTTATCCCACGCTTGTTCTCATGGTATAGCTGGCTTAAGCATGTAGCCATCTTGCCCGATCCGGGGCCCGGTGCCGTAACTACTACGAGAGGCCTTGATGTTTCTATGTAGTCGTTTTTGCCAAAACCGTCCTCGGAAATGATGTGGGAAACATTTGAAGGGTAGCCCTCTATCATGTAATGCTGATATACCTTGATGCCATGGCGCTCCAGTCTGCTTTTGAAAGCCGAGGCTACCTCCTGGCCGGTGCAGTGTGTGAGAACCACGCTTCCGACATACAGTCCGCGCTCCTCAAACACACGCTTCAGTCTGAAAACATCTTCATCATATGTGATACCGAGATCGTCACGTACTTTATTCTTCTCTATATCCATGGCATTTATGACGATCACTATCTCGGCTCTGTCAGACAGCTCCATCAGCATCCGAAGCTTACTGTCCGGTTCAAATCCCGGAAGGACTCTTGATGCATGATAATCATCAAACAGCTTGCCTCCAAATTCAAGGTAAAGCTTGTCTCCGAATTTGCCAATGCGCTCCCTGATGTGTTCAGACTGCATTTTAATGTATTTGTTATTGTCAAATCCTATCTTCATCCCGGCACCTTATTTTGTTGTCTTTTTCTTGGGCATCTTAACCTTGTCGAGGTGCCAGATCTCATCAACATACTCCTGTATGGTTCTGTCTGATGTGAACTTACCTGAGCAGGCAACGTTGGTTATGGCCATCTTAGCCCATCTCTTTTCATCACGATATGCTTCCTCAACCTTTTTCTGGGTATCCGCATATGATCTGAAATCCTTGAGGATGAAGTATGTATCGGCCTTTGAAGTGCTCAGGGTATTAAGCAGTGAGTTATAAAGTGTCCTGAACAAATCCGGATCATTGGGAGCATATGTCCCGTTGATCAACTGCATGAGTACGCGTCTGATGTCAGGATCGTTATTGAATATCTCGGTAGGATCATATCCGCCGTTCTTTTCATAATTAATGACTTCATCTGAGCTAAGACCGAATATGAACATGTTGTCCTTGCCGACTTCTTCATACATCTCGACATTTGCACCGTCCATCGTTCCTATGGTAATCGCTCCGTTTAACATGAACTTCATATTACCTGTTCCGGATGCTTCCTTTGAAGCGGTAGATATCTGCTCGGAAACATCAGCTGCAGCAAAGATCATCTCGGCATTTGATACCCTGTAGTTTTCGATAAATACAACCTTCAGCTTGCCCTGGATGCTCTCATCATTGTTGATGACATCTGCAACCGAATTGATGAGCTTTATCGTCATCTTGGCATTGTAATAGCCTGCAGCTGCCTTGGCACCGAAAATGAATGTTCTGGGATAGAAGTCCATGTTCGGATTGTCCTTGAGTTGATTGTAAAGATACATAACGTGCAGAATGTTTAGCAGCTGTCTCTTGTATTCGTGAAGTCTCTTTACCTGAACATCGAATATCGATCTGGGATCTACCTCTACACCGTTGTGTTCAAGAATATACTTGGCGAGCCTTACCTTATTCTGATACTTAATGTTCATGAACTCCTGCTGAGCCTTTTCATCAGAAGCATAAACCTTGAGCTTGTTGATCTTGGGAAGGTTCGTGATCCAGTCATCGCCCACATGTGCCGTAACCCAGCTGGCAAGAGCCGGATTGCCGTGAAGAAGGAATCTTCTCTGTGTTATACCGTTCGTCTTGTTATTGAACTTCTCGGGCATCATCTCGTAGAAGTCCTTGAGTTCCTGATTCTTTAAGATCTCTGTATGAAGTCTTGCAACACCGTTTACAGAATAACCGCAGGCGATTGCAAGATAAGCCATCCTGACCTGTCCGTCATAGATGATCGCCATATTCCTTACCTTGTCGGGTCTGTTCGGATACAGCTTCTCGATATCGGCCACGAAGCGACGGTTGATCTCCTCGATGATCTGATAGATACGGGGAAGAAGTCTTGAGAAGAGCTCGATAGGCCACTTTTCAAGGGCCTCCGACATAATGGTGTGATTCGTGTATGCGCATGTCTTTGACATGATATCCCATGCTTCCATCCACTCAAGCTTGTAATCGTCAAGAAGTATCCTCATAAGCTCTGCCGTAGCTACCGTAGGATGGGTATCGTTAAGCTGGAAAGTAACCTTTTCATAGAGCTTATGTATATCATCATGCTTACGCATATACTTCTCAACTGCTTCCTGAACGGATGCAGAAATGAAGAAGTACTGCTGTTTAAGTCTTAATTCCTTACCTGCATAGTGATTGTCGTTGGGATAAAGCACTTCAACGATATTTCTGGCGAGGTTGTCCTGCTCAACAGCCTTTTGATAATCTCCCTTGTCAAAAGAATCAAGTTGGAAACACTCAACGGGCTCGGCATCCCAGATACGAAGAGTATCAACTATACCGTTTCCGTATCCAACGATCGGAAGATCATAGGGGATAGCCTTGACAGACTGATATCCTTCCTGATGGAAGTGATTTCTGCCGTTTTCATCGGGAGTTGCCTCAACCCATCCGCCGAACTTGACTATCTTGGAATATTCGGGACGGCGAAGTTCAAAAGGATTGCCGTTCTCAAGCCAGTTATCGGGAGCTTCAACCTGATATCCGTCTTTGATCACCTGCTTGAACATACCATAGCGATATCTGATGCCGCATCCGTATGCAGCATATCCGAGTGTTGCTAGTGAATCAAGGAAACAAGCGGCTAGTCTTCCCAGGCCTCCGTTACCCAGTGCCGCATCCGGCTCCTGGTCCTCTATGACATTAAGATCGACCCCCAGTTCATCAAGAGCTTCTTTTACAGGTTTGTAGGCCTTAAGGTTGATGATATTATTTCCCAGAGCTCTTCCCATAAGGAATTCCATCGACATATAGTAGACCGTCTTGGGGTCCTGCTTGTCGAACTGCTTCTGGGTATCCATCCAGTTATCAACTACCGTATCCTTTACGGCATAAGCAACTGCCTGGAAGATCTGCTCCGGAGTTGCCTCCTGAATAGTTTTTCTGTGCAGGGTCTTTACGTTATATAAAACGCTGTTTTTAAACATTTCCTTGTCAAAAACAAATCCTGTAGTAACTGTTTCCGGGGTTTTCTTAGCTGCCATATTCTTCCCTCCTCTATATGCGCTCTAATGAAATAACTGCTTTTTCACCATTGATATTCCAATCCTTTGATATCGCAAACTCACTGCCCTTGGTCAGTTCATCAGCAAGTACCTTGGTGGCGATAGTGTCCTTATTCTTAAGGACTATATCAGCAAGCCTGTCGTTTCCGTTGATGCTGACCTTTATCCTGTCCATGACCTCGAAGTCCGAATCCTTACGCATGGTCTGGATCTTTGAGATGACTTCAAGAACAAATCCTTCTTCGATGAGCTCCGGAGTAAGGTTGGTATCAAGAACGACTGTCGTATTGCTGTCGCCCTCGGTAACGAATCCTTCCTTCGTTGTAACATCGATAAGAAGGTCTTCCTCGGCAAGCGATACGCTCGTTCCGTCAACATCAAAGTCTAAAGATCCGTTACTCTTAAGCGTGTTCATTGCTTCTGTACCGTTAACCGATGCAAGATACTTCTGTATCCCGCCGAGAACCTTGCCGTATTTGGGTCCGACAGTACGAAGCTGAGGCTTAAATGTGTATCCTGCGTATTCGGAAACGTCATCCTTGAATAAAACTTCCTTGACATTTAATTCATCTTCGATGATATCAACGAAGAAATCGGGAAGTTCCTTTCCTGCCTTTACAAGCATCGCTTTGATTGGCTGGCGTGTCTTGATATTGGCCGCATTTCTTGCAGCTCTTCCGAGAACAACGATAGAAAGGACTTCTTCCATATTCTCTTCAAGTTCTGAATCGATCCATTCCTTCTTTGCAACCGGATAATCACAGAGGTGGATACTCTCCGGTGCACTGCTGTCGTTGGTACGAACGAGGTTCTGATAGATCTCCTCTGTCATGAACGGTATCATCGGAGCCGCACACTTGCATATCTCAACAAGTGCCGTATAAAGAGTCATGTAGGCATTTATCTTGTCCTGCTCCATGCCCTTTGCCCAGAAACGTTCACGGCCT